>DATHTL010000041.1:0-19365 GCA_035463255.1 Anaerolineales bacterium
TGCGGATCGTTCGAAACATCGAGAAGACAATTTGGCTCGACTGGAAGTCTTATTCGCTGCGTTTACCGTCTTGCCCTTCGATGAAATGGCGGCACGCCGGTGCGGTCATCTCAAGGCTGCACTGGAAGAACAAGGTCAGCCGCTCGATGACTTGGACCTTCAAATTGCAAGTGTTGCACTTGTCTATGATTTACCTCTCGCAACCAATAATACAAAGCACTTCAAACGTGTAAAAGATCTAAGAATCGAAAATTGGATTCAGGGAGCGAATTAAAAAATATACTAAAAGAAGAATAATTTGCTCTGGACTATATCGAGCAATGTGCAGCTCGCTTAGGACTGGGTTCGCTATGGAAGGAAAGGCTTGACAACGGTTCTTGAGATCCAGTAAGATACATAAGGAACGTCGAACTTCAAAAAGTGATATTATTGTCGTACTCGGAATTCAATTTTCGACCCAACAGATGATCGTTTTTAGCTCATCGTAGTCCACATGGTTATGAAAAGCCACCTGACCATGTGGACTACAGTCCGAATTTTTTGAAAGTGGTTCGGGTCCGTGAGGTCCCGAGTTCAAATCTCGGCACCCCGACAAAAGCATGTAAGTAGACTCCCTACCCGAGGGAGTCTTTTTATTTATGAGCCCTCATCAGGCTGCATGCTTATCGGGATCCTATGATTTGGATTATGGGTGGGGAGTGACAATTTTCAAACAGGTATCTTGTGCACTTTTAATGCCTTCTCTTTGTCACTTGCTGATCACAAAAAGTAGATTAAATTTCAGCGACGAGTTTTACAAAATCCTCATTTCCATAAGTTTTCGAAGCATATGAATCAGACTGCCCAAATCATCAATCGTGTCCTGCCCATTATTTTCCTCCTTTTCCTCGGCTATCAACTGCGCCGGCGTCAGTGGATATCTGAAAACACAATCGATGAACTGCGGTCCATCGTGGTCAATTTCGCGTTACCCTCCGTTCTATTCCTGGCATTTGTGCAGATTGAGCTTAAGCCAGCATATCTGCTCATTTTTGTTATTGTCTTTATCCTCATGCTCATAATGTTCGGTCTGGGCAATTGGGTGGGAAGGCGGTTGAGGATGCGGCATATTTATTTCCCATTTCTTATGGCAGGCTTCGAATATGGCATGCTGGGAGTCAGCCTGTTTGGAAGTGCCTATGGATTGGAAAAGATCGGCTATATCGCAGTCATAGATCTCGGGCATGAGATCTTTATCTGGTTTGTGTTCCTGGCGTTTCTCCTCATGCGGCGAGATGGTCATCAAAGCGGTGGACAGTTGCTAAGATCCTTTTTTCGGTCACCTGTCATCGTAGCTATCTTGCTTGGGCTTGCTCTCAATTTGATGGGTGTGGTGGATATTCTCTTTGATTTCCCCGTAGCAGGTGGACTATTCCTCACATTCCAATTTCTGGGTGATCTAACCGTTCCGGCAATGCTGTTGATTATTGGTTACAGCCTCCGTATGGACTCTTTCGGGGTCAGGGAAGCTTTACCGGTCATCATGATGCGCCTGGCAATCATCGTGCCAGTGGCGCTTGTGCTGGGAAATTTTTTCATCGATAAATTGTTAATGCTGGAGTCTGCATTTCGTACGGCGCTGTTTACATTGTTCATACTCCCTCCTCCCTTTATCATTCCTCTGTATATTCGCTCAGAGGAGATCGACGAACGAGGGTATGTCAACAATACGCTGGCGCTTCATACAGTCATTTCCGTGCTGGTTTTTATTGTCTTTTTTATTTTGAATCCCACCCTGTAGCGAAAAAGGTATCGTTACGGTTCGGGGGTGAGCTTGTAATCTGACAACAGAAACCTCCTCATGAAAAGATGTTTGAGGTTTTCATGAGGAGGTTGTTTTTAGCAGATCGTCAGGTTTATGGCGAAGCGATTAACTTCTCATTTTGCGAGAATACGACCTCTCCCTGAATGATCGTCATGCTGACGGCGAATGAATCGTCCAAAAGAACGAAATCTGCATCCTTGCCAATTTCCAGGCTGCCTTTGTGGGCTGAGAGTCCAATGGCACGCGCCGCATTCAGGCTGGAGGCGACCCACATCTCCTCCAGCGGCCGGCCGGTGGCAGCGCAAACGTTCTTCAAAGCGCGTTCCATGGTGAGAACAGACCCCGCAAGCGTTCCATCGGGCAAGCGCACGGCCCCATCCTGAATGTGAATAGGGCGTTCATCCAACATGTAATCGCCATCGGGCAAGCCCGCTGACCGTATCGCATCTGTCACCAGGATGACACCGGACGGAGTCTTCACATGCACGAGGATTTTCTGTGCGGCGGGATGAACATGGATATTATCGGCGATCAACTCACAGTTGATTTGCGGTAATGCCATAGCTGCGCCGATCGTGCCGAGCTCACGATGTCCCAGTGGCTGCATGGCATTGTAGGAATGTGTGAGATGAGTGACGCCATGCTCAACGGCTTTTTGCATCTGTTCGTAGTTGGCAGTCGTATGCGCGGCAGAGACCGTGATGCCGCGCCGCACGCACTCATCGATCAGCCAAAGGTTTTCGTCATATTCGGGTGCCAGGGCAAGCAGACGTATCACACCTGCGTCTAGAAATTCCAGCGCTTCTTTTTTCTCAGCCCTGCGAATGTGGTTAATGTCCTGCGCGCCGCATCGAACCGGATTGAGATATGGTCCCTCCAGGTGGACGCCTAATACTGTTGCTCCATCTTCAATACGCCCTTGCATCTCCTCGACCAATTCGAGTGCCTTGCTCAATGCTTCGCGACTTTCAGTCCAGGTTGTGGCGAGGAACGAGGTAACGCCGTGAGAGGCATAGAAACGAGCCATTGCCTCGAGTCCTGAGGGGGAGGCGTCCATCAATTCATGTCCCATCGCGCCGTGGGCATGCAGGTCAATAAAGCCGGGGAGCAAGTTCTGCCCGTTTGCGTTCACAGACTGAATCGAAGCATCTGCTGAAAAATCCGGTGTGTTACCAAAACCAATGGCGCGGATCAATCCATTTTCAGCAAGCAACCAGCCCGTCAAGCCCGGATGATTGGGTGTGAACAGGCGCGCATTGTGAATGAGCAAATGCTGAGAAGGTGTCATGTGCTCTTGACCTGAACCATCTGGCCGGTACGAGCCGATTCATAAGCGGCTAGGGTTGCCTCGACAGCCCGGAGTCCGTCCACGCCTGTGACGCGGGGGGGACGGTTATCACGGATCGCCGCGACAAAGTCACTGATCATGGCGTGGTTCATATCCGAGCCCCAGTACACCCAGTTCGAGCGTTGCGAGTCATGACGATAGATATTCACGTTCTGCCGGAATGCGTCCACCACCACGGCACCGCGCTGGGTGACCATTTCAAATGTAAGACCGCCCCAGGTGGGCCAGTATTGCGGGCGTGACCAGCTCGCATCGATGGTGGCAAACGTGCCGTTTTGGAAGGTGAGCATTTCCAGCGCGCCCGTTTCCACAGCCACTTCATCGGCGTGGAAGATCTTGTTGCTGCGCGCGTACATCGTTTCCACCTCAGAGCCAAGGAACCAGCGCATGATGTCCACAAGGTGAACAGTGTGATCCATAATCGCGCCGCCACCAGCCAATTCGGGATCTACAAACCAGCCGCGATGTTTTGTGGGCAGCTCACCCTGGTTGGTGGCATTGAAGCAATAGACATCGCCAAAGTCGCCGTTATCGATGCGAGTCTTGATCTCCAACAGAGGCGCGCTGAAGCGCATGGGGAAGGCGGTCATCAGGATCACACCGGCTTTGTCACAGGCATCCACCATGGCACGCGCATCCTCAAGCGTTGTAGCGATAGGCTTTTCACATAAGACATGAATGCCGTGTGAGGCGGCCATTTCAACCAAGGGACGATGGCGATTGTTTTCCGTGCAGATGATCACGCCGTCGGGTTTCGCTTCGAATAGGTCTTCATACGAATGAAAGTAATAGGCCTGGTTCTGCGCCGCGATCTGTTGACCGCGCATCGCGTCGTCATCGGTCACGCCGAGCAGCTCCACGCCTCCCATATGGCGCAAATTGGCGATGTAGGCTTCGCCATGATGATGTGCAAAGGAAAGGATTCCGATTTTCACGAGACTGCCTCCGCAAGAGACTCAAGCCTCACGGGCTGGTTGGTGCGCGCCGACTCAAGGGCCGCTTCCGCGATTTGAACGGCGGCCAGCCCATCGGTCGCGCTGACGCGGGAAGGTTTCCCTTCAGCAATCGCCGCGTAGAACTCCTTGAGCTGTGTGGTGTAGGGACTCTCGCTCACCGGGCTGGACGGCAAACCGACATCCGGGGAGTCGGATCCGCCCGTTTTGAGGATTAGATTCTGGATGGGAGAGGTGGCATCCGAATCGAATTCGATCAAGCCGCGATCACCGGCGATCTCAAGCTTTGTCCGGAATGTGGGCGGCGGGTAGGCCCAGGCGCCTGAGATGTGCGATAGTGCGCCCGAGCGGTGGCTGAGGATGACCAGCCCATAGTCCACGGACGCTTCGATGTGACGCTCGGTCACACGCTGGGCGAAAACAGTTTCCACTTCCCCGGCGATCCAGCGAGCATAGTCATAATCATGGATCATCAGATCCATAAGGATGCCACCGGATTTGACCTCGTCGAGGAACCAGTTGCCCGCCGGCTTCTTCGGCCGGTAACTGCCGCGGTGCAGGCGAAGGACTCCAGGTTTGCCGATCTGTCCTTCCGCGACGGCCGCCCGAGCGAGCGCGTATTCAGGGAAGAAGCGCACCACGTGTGCCACAAGCAATTCCACCCCGGCCTTACGACAGGCATTGACGATCTTGAGTGCCTGATGTGTAGTACGTGCCAACGGTTTTTCGCAGATGATATGCTTTCCCGCCGCGGCGGCCTGCAAGGCCATCTCATAATGCAAATGCGTGGGGGAGCAAATATCCACCACATCTACATCGGGCAGCATCTCCTCCAGGGATGGATATACGGTTGTACCGTACTGCTGTGCGATCGCGCCAGCTTCCTGATGGGTCTCGGCGGTGAAGCCGACGATCTCAGCAGGTGTATCTGCCCAACCTGCGGCATGCGTCGTGCCCATGAAGCCGACGCCCACAATACCAACCTTCATCAAAGCCTCCTTGAAGTCATGTACTTATCCAGGAGTCAACGACTCCAGTCGTTGTATTCGCGAGCCAATGTCTGGAGACGCTGACCCCAATCATTTAATAGCCCCTGCCGTAATGGAGCGGATCATCTGTCTCGAGAAGAAAATATACAAGATGAGAATCGGCACCATGGCCAGCGTCAGCGAAGAGAGG
This sequence comes from Anaerolineales bacterium, assembly GCA_035463255.1. GTDB lineage: Bacteria > Chloroflexota > Anaerolineae > Anaerolineales > Villigracilaceae > Defluviilinea. The sequence goes on from DATHTL010000041.1 coordinate 5,285, forward strand.
ACCGCATTCCAGTCTGAGACCCATTGCCCGAGGAACTGTTGCACACCAAGCGTCACGGTGGCTGTCTTCGTGGAAGGGGCAATGATCAACGGGAACCACAGGTCATTCCAGATGGGGATCATCGTGAAGATTCCGATAGCTCCCAGCGCCGGGCGGATGAGCGGCAGCACCATGCCAAAGATACGATACTCGCTGGCACCATCGATGCGCGCCGCATCCTTCAAGTCTTTAGGTACCTGTCGCATAAACTGTGACAGGATAAATATCGTCAATGGCAAGGACTGCGCAACATAAATTAAGATCAACCCGGTCAATGTATTCACAAGCTTGAGATCGACCATCAACCGTAGGATACCCACCGTGCCAAGACGGATAGGGATCATGATGCCGATGGAGAGGTACAAAGCCGCCAACGCGTTTCCAGGGAAGTCGTATTCCGCCAGCGCAAAGGCGGCCATAGCCCCGATGAATAGCGTGAGGGCTAAAGCGACGAACGTGATGACGGCGCTGTTCAAGAAGTAAAGATGAAAAGCAGCTCGTTCGGAAACTGTTTCATAGCCCACGAGACTAAATGTTTCTGACGTCGGAAACTCAAACGGCGCGCCGAAGATCGCTTTGCGTGCCTTAAAAGAGTTGATCACGATCATCACAATGGGGAAGAGGGCGATGAGGGAATAGATGGTGAGGATGAGGAGTGGCAGAATGTCTTGTATCCACTGGCGAGCACGCGAGAGGGCATGTGTATTCATGGTTATTTTCTCCTCTCACAGATCGTAGGTCTGCACGCGCCGTGCCCAGAAGAACATATAAAGCAGCACGCCAGTGAGGATGATCACGAACATCATCGCGGCCACGGTGGCGCCCATGGTGGGATTACCGAGCTGAAGCTGTTGGCCAAAGAATGTGCGGAAGAAGAACGTGCCCATGAGATCGGTCGAGAAATCGGGCCCGGCATTGGCACCTTTCATGGTGTAAATCAGGTCGAAGGCGTTGAAGTTGCCTACGAAGGTCAGAATGCCGACGATACCTACAGTAGGCAAGATGAGCGGAAACTTTACCCGCCAGAATACATCCCAGGCGGTCGCGCCATCGACACGGGCGGCTTCGGTCAGCTCATCGGGAATTCCGATTAGCGCGGCATAGAAGAGGATCATTGGGATACCCACAAACTGCCAGACCGAAATGAGAGCAACTGTCACCAGGGCTGTTTCCGGCCTGCCCAGCCAGGGACCGAACCACTCGCCTAGCCCCACCGCTTCCAGCATGCTTTCCGCCACGCCCCATAACGGATTTAGAATTAATTGCCATATAAAACCAATGATGACAACAGATAACACGGTCGGCATGAAAATGACCGTGCGGAAAAAATTGCGCAGCCGTCCGCCCTCTGCCAGAAGAGCAGCCAACAGCAGACCAATCGGGTTCTGCACCAGCATGTGGACGGCGAAAAACACAAAGTTGTTGCGTAGAGCCCTCCAGAAAAAGGGCGCAAAGTTGGGGTCTGAAAATAACTTGATGTAATTCTGTAAGCCGACAAAGCTTTGTTGGTTTTGAGTCTCCAATGCAAAGAAACTTAGCCGCAGGGAATTGAGCAGGGGGATCACCATGAAAACGGTATAGAGTAAAACCGCGGGTGCCAGAAATACCAGGATATGAAGTGGAAACTGCGATCGACGCTTGGTTTGTTGCACGTGATGCCTCCTGCAAGAAAGGTAAGTTAATAGTGGTAAGGTCTTCATCCCGGCAGGCCCCCAACGGGGGCTGCCGGGATGAAGTTTCTATCCTGATTTACCTACGGCTGATACCACTGATCCAGTCCAGCCTGAATTTCTTCGCCAGCCTGTTCTGGTGTAATGGAGCCGTTGATCACGCCAGCGCTCACGCGCCAGAGCTCGTTCTCGAGGTTGGGTTCACCGCGGGAGAGGATCTGGTATGAGTTGCGGATGGTCGTTTCGCACTGCTGCCGCCAGCTCAGGAACTCGTTGGCGAGCGGATTATCCAGGGTCACTTCCGCATTGCTGAGCGGGAAGAAGCCGGGGAGAGCATTCCCATACAGCGTGGCAAATTCCTCTGAAGCTACCCAGCTCAGGAACGTCTGTGCTGCTTCGGGGTTGGGGGTTGCCGCATTCATGCCGATGGCAATATCGGTGTGATCGCTGATATAGCAGGTATCACCCTCATTGGCCACAGGCGGCGGGAAGATTCCCATCTCGAAGTCAGCCTGAGGTTCAAACACGCTGATTTCCCAGGACCCGGTCGGGTAAATAACACCCTGACCGAGCGTAAACAGACTCTGCGCATCGGGGTACTTCACTGCCTCGTAGCCTTCTGGCAGGTAAGGCGCCCACTCGGCGAGATCCTGCCAGGTCTGGATGTAGGGCTCATCGGTGAATTTTTGCGTGCCCTCGAGCAGAGCCTGGCGGCCTTCCTCACCTTTCCAGTAGTTCGGGCCGATGTTCTGGAAGCCCATGGTTGCAGCTTCCCATTGGTCGGCGGTGCCCATTGCGAGAGGCGTCTCACCGTTTTCCTGGAGGGTTTGTAGCACGTTCATGAACTCTTCTTTGGTGGTCGGTTCCTCCAGGCCGTACTCATCGAACTTGTCCTTGTTGTAGAAGAAGCCGTGGATCACGGAGGCCATCGGCACACAGAAGACATCGCTGCCGTCGTCTGTGATCCAGGCGCTCTTGGCAACATCGCTAAAGTTTTCCATGCCAGGCAGGTCATTGAGGGAGGTCAAGTGCCCCTGCTGGAAGAGCTCAAGAGAGGCATCGAATGGACGGCAGGTGATCAGGTCGCCAGCGGTACCGCCCTGCAGTTTGGTGTTGAGCACGCCGTTATATTCAGCCGGAGGGCTGGGTGAAAAGACCACATTGATGTTCGGGTGCTCGGCCTCGAAGGCCGGGATGATCGTATCTTCCCAGATGGCCAGATCGTCATTGCGCCAGCTCTCGATCGTGAGCGTGACTTCTTCACCCGTAGCGGGTTCGGTTGCAGCAGGTTCTGTCGCTGCCGGCTCGGTCGCCTCCGCTGGCTCGGTGACCTCGGGCTCCGTATCGGCCGGAGGTTGTGTCGCGGCGGGTGGCTCGGTGGCTGCACCGCCACCGCAGGCTGTCAGAATCAGTGTCAGCGCGACAAGTAAGCTGATCATCGTAATGAACTTACGCATTTTCTTCTCCTTTTCGAATTGGTATTACTCATTCTTTCGGCAAACAAACCTTTCGTATATGGATGTACTGGCATCACCTCCTCTCAATGCACGATTACGAGCTTTTTACTACTTTACCGGATAAAGCGTACCATACAAGACAGGCTGCCCCAATTGCAGGCGACTCCACCCGGGATGGGACGATATCCATTTCGCCGCGGTGGTTGGGGAGTGTCCGACGGTTCATCTCTACTCGCAGTGTTGGCACGATGAAATCGAAGCCGGCCAGTCCCACACCGCCACCGATCACATAACGCGCGGGATTCAGAATAACGGTGCAGGCCGACAGGACGACGCCCAGCACGCGTCCCAGCTCGATCAGCGCATCCAGCGCGAGCCTGTCACCCTGACTAGCAGCGTTCAGCACATCGGCAGGTGTCGTATCCGCGCGATTGGAAAGTAGACTCGTGCCAGAATCACTGGCGAGCATTTGACGCACCAGCCTCACCAATCCCGGCCCCGAAGCGACCAACTCTGCACACCCGCGCCCACCGCAGACACATGGCGCGCCGTCTGGGTCTAAAGAGAGATGCCCGATATCGGCCGCGTACCAGCCGCCGCCAGTGATCAGATGTCCATCACTGATGATGCCGGCGCCCAGGCCTGAACCTACCCCCACGTAAACAAAATCTTTATAGCCCTGACAGGCGCCAAAATAATATTCACCAAGAGCGCTCAGGTTCGCATCTTTTTGAATCCAGATCGGGACGTTTGTATTCAGGCGGCTCGACAGCTCTTCCGTAAAATGAACTTCCTTCCAGCCCAGGTTCACTGCGTCGTACACCACGCCGCAGTCAGAATCCACTTTACCGGGTGAGCCCACGCCGATCCCGGCCACCGCCGCGGGAGATTGATTCATGAGCTCCCGAACTTGAGCCGCCACTCTATCCAAGACCGCGTCCTTACCTTCAGACGCAACCGTAAGGATTTGTGAGGACCCGAGAAGCCTGCCTTTCTCAGAAAGAAGGACAGAGGCGATCTTGGTTGCACCGATATCGATGCCAATCACGAAATTTTCAGTAGATGCCATAGAACTCTAGAGATGAATATTGCGCGGGCGCCACTTTTCCAACAGGGCCTGGTTATGTTCCGCCGCACCGGCAACATTTAAACTGACAAATATGGGAGGTGTCATGCCTGATACCAGTAACAGCCGCGTTGTTTCTGCCACCAGAGCATTCCACAGCAATGCGCACATTACTGTTGAGGAGGGGGCGACGCGCCAGGGGAAACCGGGCAGCTCAAGTAGCGCGTCGCCGGGAATTCCGCCATTGTCGAGGGCCAGGTCTACGGCTTGATCGAGGCGTATTCCCAGCGCAGAAAGCGGCGCCTGGCGCGCGTAGGCCAACGCAGAAACCCCCACGACGAATAATTTTCTCTCGCGCCCGCGCAAAGCCATTTCCACAGGCAGGTGGTTGACTCCGCTGTTCGAAACCACAAATAGCATCTCGCCCGCTTCAGGGGCATAGCGCTCGAGAATCAGATCGGCGAGTCCCGGTGTGCGCTCGAGGCGGGAGCCCAGGTTTGGCAGGCTGTGCAGCATGAGATGTTCCACAAGCATGGGCACAACGTTCGCCAGCCCACCGGCGCGATAGAAGCCCTCTTCAGCCAGCAGGTGGGAGTGCCCGGTCCCGAACACGAAGATTCGCTGATCTCTGCGCGTGGTCTCGGCCATTTTCCCGGCAACTTCGAGCAAGGTCGAGCGTTGGCTCTCCAGGACGCGCGTTTCCAGTTCCTTCACAGCCTGGAAATATTGTTCAAGCGCAGTGGTCGATAAAGCCATAGGTTGCCGGTCATCCATTTTGGTGTTCAAATGTGCCTTCTTCGGGAACACGGATTAGCAGTCGCATCTGACCAGCTCATCCAATGTTTGACGTACTGTTGTACGCGAACCATGAATTTTCTCTCCAAATGCAGATTCAAATGGAACCTGGTTGCCAGGCTTACCGAACGTATCTGCGATTTAATGTGCAGTATGAGTTGATAATAAAGGGGAACGAGTACTTATATCAAACACCATATTTGGCAGATTATGATGCGATCATGGAATGACGCCTGTATTGTATGAAAGAACAACGGAAAACGCAATGGGGAAACACACGCGGCTTGAGATTTAGACAGGAATCCTGGTTTTCCGGCGGGAACAAACTTGCCCGGCAGGCGTCTAATGTATGCACCGGCAAACGGTGTTAGAATCTTTTTCGCGCGGGTCTCACGAACTGGAAGTTTTCGGGGTCACTTGCGCGTAATCCTTCAACCGTTCCATTCTAGAGAAACATACGAGACTCGATCACTCCTATGGCAGACATAACCCTTGATCAACGGCCTGCCCGGCGATTTGATTTTTCGCGCGTGCGGGACGTGCTGGTTCGTCCGCGCGCTGCCTTCCAGGAAATGACCTCGGAATCGCGCGCCACCTGGCTGACTCCCATGGTTGTATTGACGGTGACCGCCATCCTGGTGGTGGTCGTGGCCGGATACCTGAAAACACGCGCGGCGATGATGGGCGAGATCCAGCTGCCGCGAGACTGGCAATTCTGGCCGCCTGAAATGCAAAACAACTACATGCAGGCTCAACAGGCCACACAGGGACCTGTCTTCATGTATGTCATGCCTATGATCGGTTCTCTAGCTGGGTTGTGGGTGGGATGGCTCCTGCTTGCCGCGTTGCTGCATTTTGGGTCCACGCTGTTAGGCGGGCGCGGATCGATGCAGGGCGCGCTCAATATTGTTGCCTGGGCAAGCCTGCCCTTTGCTGTGCGCGACCTCCTTCGAATTATATTTATGTTATCAACGGGGCATGCTATTGTCAGCCCGGGGCTTTCTGGATTCGTCTCCACGCCCGGGTTCATTGCCCAGCTTTTGACGCGGGTTGATGTTTTCTTTATCTGGCATATCCTCCTGCTTATTCTTGGTATCGCCATCGCAGATAGTTTGCCGCGTGGCAAAGCTGCCGCCGGTGTTCTTGTTATTCTGCTCCTGGTCCTGCTTGCACAGGCCGGTCTGGGGGCTCTAACTTCCGGCCTGGGTGGGCAGGCCGTGCAGCGTCCCTTCTTTTAGTGCCATGGCGAATCCGTTCATACGCATTCGAAATCTCAAAAAGCATTACCAGATGGGGGGGACGACCGTCCGTGCTCTGGATGGGCTGGATCTGGATGTGGACGCGGATACATTTACCGTGGTGATGGGTCCGTCTGGCTCCGGCAAAAGCACGCTGCTTTACCTGCTGGGTGGGCTGGACCGCGCGACCTCAGGCGAGATCTCTGTGGATGGCGCACGGCTGGACGAGATGGACGAAAATGCACTGGCGCTCTTCCGCCGCCGGACTGTGGGATTCGTTTTCCAATCGTTTAACCTCATTCCCAGCATGAGCGCGCTGGAGAATGTGGCCTTCCCCATGCAGTTTGCGGGCATCACGCCCGCGCAACGCAATCAGCAGGCCCGCAGTCTGCTCGGCCAGGTGGGGCTCGACAACCGCGCTGAACATCGTCCTACAGAGCTCTCGGGTGGGCAGCAACAGCGTGTGGCCATCGCGCGGGCGCTTGTCAATAATCCCAGGCTGATCCTGGCGGATGAGCCGACCGGGAATCTCGACACCTCCAGCGGCGCGGCGGTCATGCAGCTTCTTTCGGACCTGCATAGCTCCGGTCGGACCGTATTTGTAGTGACGCATGACCCGCGCATGACGCGCTTTGCAACACATAAGATCTTTCTTCTGGATGGGCGGCAGGTCAGCGAGGCGGAATATCAATCCGCCGCGCTGGAATCGACCCAGGTATCGTAAGACCTGCACAGGCTCTTGCATTAAATAGAACAGGGAACACAATGAAACCCCGATTTCCTCGATTTGCACCGTTATTCCTTTTGCTTACATGGATGCTCGTAGTGATGCCATTGCCCGTAGGGGCGCAGGCTGGTATTACGATTAGCCCGAGTACAGTGACCAGCGGAGTCGCCACCGTCATCACAATTACTGGAACTGGCTTCAACAATTCTGCTTCTGTATTTTTGGATGGTACTGCATTAACGGGCGCGGTCTATGATGGCGCAAACACGCTGAGTGTTTCGATACCTGCAGATGTGACTTTGGGCTCTCATGTGATCACCGTTTCGGTGGATGGTGTGTCGGTTGGTTCTGCCACTCTAAACGTCACCGAGCCCGCTCCCACGGCCACATCCGCGCCCGCGCCTGTTGTCCGCCCCCAAATCGCTGTGGAGAACTATCGTACGAAGCCCGAGAATGTGCAATATGGTCAGGAGTTTACGCTCATCGTAAAGCTGCGCAATGAGGGCGAGGCGCAGGCTTTCAATGTGCAGGCAACGTTTGCCTCGAGCAGTTTCCTGCCGTTGAGGAACGGTGGCGTTAACATCGTCGGGGACCTGGGAGCAAATAACTCCAAGGATGTGGACCAGGCGATGACGGCGTCTTCTTATGTGTACGGCATTGTCAGCGTCGATATGACCCTTTCCTACAATGATGCCAGTGGAACTGCGTATACGGAAAAGTTCACGCTTAACATCCGTGCCTCCGGCGGCAGTGGTGTCGCGGCTGCGACCGCAACACCGACCGGAGTGAAGAGCTCACAGCTTGTCATCACAAGTTATGCCTCCAGCGTTGATCCTCTCCAGCCGGGCGAGCAATTTAAGCTCACCATGACGATTCAAAATACAGGCAACGTCCGCGCGCAGCGCGTGACCATGATTGTCGGAGGCGGTTCCTCCAGCGGGTCGAGCGACGGCACACCTCAGCCCGGCGGAGTCTCAGGCGGAAGCGGCGAGTTCACCAACTTCGCACCCGTGGGCGCCTCGAACGTTCAAACCCTGGGAGACCTGCCGGAGGGAGGAATGGTGCAAGCCAGCCAGGACTTGATTGTGAATGTGTCCACCAATCCTGGCGCGTATCCCATGAAAGTGACATTCTCTTATCTGAACGATAAAGGAGAAGCGATCAACGATGAACAGGTGATCACTCTGTTGGTATATGGCCTGCCAAGTGTGGACATCAGCTTCTATCGCCCGCCTGACCCGTTCTTTGTAGGGCAGCCTAGCATGCTGCCAATCCAGGTGGTAAATCTGGGCAAGCGTACCGCGGTGTTGGGAACCATGCAGATCGAATCTGAGAATGGAATGATCGAAAACGGGACCAGCCTGGTCGGTTCACTGGATGCGGGTGGCTATTTCACGCTCGATGCCATGGTGATTCCCGAGCAGTCTGGACCCACGACACTCAATATCACTATTGATTACACCGATGATTTCAATCAGGCGCGCACTATAACGCATCAGTTGGAGATCGAAGTGATGGAAGCCATGGAAGAGCCGATTCTCGAGCCCGGCATGGAAGGCGGCGGAGAGATCATGCCAACGCCCGTGGAAGAAAACACCTTCCAGAAGATTTGGCGTTTTGTCTTGGGCATCCTGGGCCTGGATAGCGCGCCGCCGTCGAATAACGATCCCGGCATTATGCCAGGCATCCAGGAAGAGCCGATGCCCGCGCCGGAGCCGGGAGCGGGAAAAGGCTAGTGGCATAAATGCCCACTGCGCCGGATCTGGCGCAGTACCTTGGTGATGCGAATTATTTTACCGATATGAAACTACTTGACCTCGTCCGTCTTATCTTTGGAAACCTGAGCCGCCGTAAAGCGCGCGTCGCCTTGACCGCGATCGGCGTGGTCATTGGCACCGCGGCTGTGGTGATCCTGGTGTCGTTGGCGATCGGTCTGCAAAAGAATGCCAATGAGCAGTTGTATGGTATTGGCGATCTCACACAGATTCAAGTTAGCCCGGCCTACGAGATGATGGAAGGCATGGTGGTCAGAATGGGCCCCGGTGGAGGAGGCGGTGGGGGGACAGGCGAGCCCCAACCGGCGCGTCTGCTGACGAATTCTGCGCTGGATGAGTTGCGCGCCATCCCCGGTGTGGAGTCTGTGATCCCGCGCGAATATTTGATGACGGGTGTGCTCGTCAAATATCAAAAGCTAGAAGGCGGTGTGGGTATCATCGGAGTCGATACTCTTGACCTTGCCAGCCTGGGACTTGAAGCCGTAGAGGGCGGCACAGAGCTGGGACGCGGAACCGTTGTAATCGGCGCCATGGTGCCGAGCAACTTTTACAACCCGCGCCAGCGTCCGGGCGAAGAGCCGCCGCCGCCACCTGAGCTTTACGGGCAGCAGATCCAGCTCACCGTGTTCAAATGGGACGAACAGGGCAACGAGATCCGCAAGAACTTCAGCATGCGGGTTACCGGCGTTCTGAAAGAAACACGCGGTGAGTCAGACTGGACTATCTACGTCCCGTTTGAGCAGGTCAAAACCCTCAATGAATGGAGTATGGGCCGCCGCATCAACTATAACAAAGATGGTTATAGCCAGATCATTGTCAAAGTGCAGGATGTGGAGCAGGTGCTGGATATCTCTGAGCAGATCACCGAAATGGGTTTCCAGGCCTTTACACCACAGTCCTTTGTGCAGGGCATCAACAATTTCTATGTGATCCTGCAATTCATCTTTGGCGGTGTGGGCGCGATCGCTCTACTGGTCGCTGCCATCGGCATTGCCAATACGATGGCCATGTCCATCCTCGAGCGGACGCGTGAGATCGGTTTGATGAAAGCGGTCGGCGCAACCAACCGCGATGTGCTGGCGATCTTCCTCGGCGAAGCGGCCGGCATTGGCTTCCTCGGCGGCCTGGGCGGCGTGATCATCGGTTGGCTGGCAGGGCAGGCCATCAACGTGATCGCCATCGTCTATCTTGCCAACCAGGCGGGGCAGCAGGGCGGTGCGCCGCCCAGTGTTGCGGTGTATACCCCGGTCTGGCTGCCGCTCTTTGCACTGATCTTTTCCACGATTATCGGAATGATCTCAGGGCTCTATCCCGCATTGCGCGCGGCAAACATGATTCCGGTGCTGGCGCTGAAGTACGAATGATCTGTCTTACTGGCCCATAAAAATCGCCGTCTGCAAAAGACGGCGATTTTATTGATGCTCAAAACCCTCTCCATGGCTCAATGCAAGCGTTCGGGATGATCCATAAGTGTTCCAGCAAGATAGGAGGCGACTGCACTTTCAATATTGGAGATCTCGGTAATGATCGGGCGGATGCCGCTTGAGGAGAGCTTGTTGAAGGCCCCCATGCCCATTCCACGCACCAGCACGACCTGACAATCACTGATCGGCTCCATCATGAGGCTGTGCCGGTGTTCGGAAGCAGCGTCGGTTCCATGTTGCTCACCGTGATGCTCATGATGGTGTTCTCTGCTGAATTGATTATGGTTGGCCTTCGGGCGGGTTTCCCGATTTACGACCTGACCATCTTCGATCGTGAAAACTTTGTAATATTGTGCTCGCCCGAAGTGCGCTGAAATGCTTTCTGAGTCGTCCGTGATTACTGCAATTTTCATGATGATATTCCTTTTTCGTTTAATTGTGCCGCCTGCGTGCGACAAAATAAATTACCAGGGCAAGACCGGTCACAATGACAAAGGGAAGGAATTCCCAGAACATGATCCAGTAACTCGGTTCCTGCGTTGGGGCTTCAACATTTTTGTTGGCATCTTCCTCAATAGAGTACACAGCCGTATATGGCGCGGCGACCAGTACCCGGCTAATTCCTGCTGTCTGATCGAAGAATTCCACGCGCTCCTGGCATGCCTCCGGGTGACATTCCTGACATTTCGAAAGATCTTCATTAATCACCGGATGTGCCGCTCGATCGGTGTGAGCCAGTTCCTTGGTGAGAGCTTTTGGATTCCCGCCATGACAATCCACACAACTCATGGGCGATTCCTGGAGGCAGAACCAGTTGCCTGTGTCATGCAGGAAGTAGAGATCCTCATGGCAATTCACGCAATTGTCTTTGTTTCCACCGGTCGGCATGGATTGGGCCTGCACTGGTATGTACAGGGACACAGCGACCGTTGCAGTGCATAACAGGGTCACAAGTATGAACAGGACTGAGGATGTTTTCTGTGACACAGCACACCTCCTCTCAGGTGTCTGGCCGGTTCTAGCTCCCAAAGTGACGTTCGGAGGGCTGGTCTCGCTCATCCATGGGACAAAGCACAAGGAGCAGCCTGGATTTGGACTCAGCCTCATTCTGCCAGCGGTGGGGAAGATAGGCCTCAAACATAAGGCTATCACCGGGCTCAAGCTGATAAGCCTGATTGTCCACGTGATAGACAATACGACCTTCCAGACAATATACAAATTCACGTCCCGTGTGTACGATTGGAGTCTTTCCACTGTCGGCGCCAGACTTAAGGGTGACGATGAGAGGCTCCGCGCCAAAGCGGCTCATGCCTGCGCCTAAGTCTTCTACCAACCCGTGAGTAAACACCGCGTGGGGCCGGTTGCCCGTGCGCTGATAAACGACTCGCTTATCGCCGTGATCTGTTTCAAAAAAAGCTGAGATGGGAACCTGCAGGGTCTGCGCGATCAACTGCAATGTGCTGACACTCGGTGAAGTGCGCCCGTTCTCGATCAGACTTAAGGTGTTGACATTCAATCCACTGGATTCTGCCAGCGCCCGGATCGAGAAGCCTTTGCCCATGCGAATCTCACGCAGGCGGCGGCCAACATCGATATTCGCTTCATTGTCTTCCTCCGGAACCAGTGGCAACACGTTTTTGCTCTTTGCAGCCCGACTTCCCCTGGAATCAGGTGTAAGACCATTGTGTTTCACCATTCCATAAACCTCCAGTATTCACTACTTCAACTAATATTATAGTTACGTTTGATCCAATATACAATATGACAACCATTATATTATTTTATTGACATTGATAAGGAATGCTTGTTTACAATTCAGGAGCAGTTTTCAGCGCGCTTCCATAGCAGAGTAGTTATGATTGATAAAATTGCGCACAAAAATCTTGCAAGAAGGCATCTAAATCATGGCTATCACTACGTTTGAGTTGGATCGGGTGTTGTACCAAGTGGGGCAGGTCGGCAAACGACTATCGGATATCGGTGCTGCAGAAGGGGCTGCCGGGAATCTTTCAATTTGTTTTCGTGAAAGACTGGATGTTTCAACCTGCTTCCCAGCTATGCACATCATTGAGTTGCCTGTGACCGCGCGAGATCTTGTCGGCGCCACCCTGATCGTCAGTGGTTCGGGGCGCAGGTTGCGCGACATCATCGATTCACCTGCTGCCAATCTGGCCTGTATCGTTGTCGAAGCAGGTGGGCAGACCGGCAAAATGTTCACCGGGCCGGGCTGTCAGTTCCAGCGCGTGACGAGTGAGTTCAATTCCCACCTGGCCGTGCATAACGATCAGATGCGTTCACGCGAGATACAATCTCATACAATTTTGCATGCCCAGCCTCTCTATCTCACGTATCTCAGCCACATCCCGGCGTATCAGGATGAGGGATATCTCAATCGCCGGCTCCTGCGCTGGCAGCCAGAGACCATACTCAACTTTCCAGAAGGCATTGGTATTCTGCCCTTCATGCTGCCTGGCTCAGCCCACCTGATGACTGAGTCTATGCTTGCACTTCGCGAACATCGCGTAGTCATTTGGGCAGGACATGGCGTGATAGCGCGAGCCGATAACTCGATCCTTCATGCCCTGGATCTGATCGAGTACGCCGAAACAGCGGCTCACTATGAGTACCTGAACCTGACTGGTGGTAATTTGAGCGAGGGACTCAGCCCCGGGCACATCCGCGCTATCGCCGAATCCTGGGATGTGAGCCAGAAGATCTTCTAGGCAGCGTGTAGCCATTAACAGGTCGAAGCCAAAGGGCCACAGGATGGTCCGGATGGGAAAACGGAAGCAACCGCCGGACGGGTAAATTCGTGTTTTGAACAATTTTGAGCAAAAAATTCCAATCTGCTTGTCAGAGAAAAGGTTTAAGTCTATACTTCGTCCAATCTTTCTACCAAAGGAGAGGCAGCCATGGCAACGGTCCGAGATATGATCCGTAAAAAGGGCGACGAGGTGTATTCGATTGCACCCGAGGCAAGTGTCTACGAAGCCTTGGAGACAATGGCAAAGCACAATATTGGGGCGCTACTGGTAATGTCGGAAGGCAATATGGTGGGAATCGTTTCCGAGCGGGATTGCATCCGCAAGGTGGAGTTGATGGGGAGGAACTCCAAAGAGGCCCGTGTCAGCGAAATCATGACCAGCGATGTGATCACCGTCGAGTGCAGCCAGCCACTGGAAGAATGTATGTCACTGATGATCGACAGAAATATCCGCCACTTGCCAGTGTATGACGGCGGTGAGCTAGTGGGATTGCTCTCGGTACGTGATGTGCTCAGGGAGGTGGTCGAAGTGCAGCAAATGATGCTCTCACAGCTGGAACGTTACATCACAGGCGGCGGACGTTGATCCTGTCGGTTTCAAAGGAGCAACCTGGATGATCCTTCCGGAGTGGACGGTTTCTGATCTTCAACAAAGAATGGAATTGGGCGAGTTGACGGCGCGTCGGCTCGCCGAATTGTATCTGGAGCGCATCTCCGAGATCGATAAAGAGGGGCCATATATCAACTCGGTGATCGAGCTCAACCCCGATGCCCTCGAAATTGCAGATGCGCTCGACGAAGAACGCAGAGTAGGAAAGACGCGCGGCCCGTTGCATGGCATCCCGATTTTGATCAAGGATAATATCGACACTGCAGATCGCATGCAGACCACCTCCGGGTCGCTGGCGTTGGAAGGTCACATCGCCGCGAAGGATGCATTCATCGTGAAGCAATTGCGCAAGGCAGGCGCGCTGATCCTCGGAAAAACAAACCTTAGCGAGTGGGCCAACTTTCGCGGCAAACGTTCAGTCAGCGGATGGTCGTCACGCGGTGGGCTGACGCGCAATCCCTCCGCATTGGACCGTTCTACATCCGGTTCCTCATCCGGGTCGGGCGCGGCAGTGGC
>DATHTL010000042.1:0-18830 GCA_035463255.1 Anaerolineales bacterium
TCTCTTCTCGCTGTCCTGACCGGTTTGCTCCTGCGCCTGGCGATTCCCATTGCCGGAACGGGCATACTGATTTATTTCCTGCGCAAGCTTGACGCACACTGGCAGGCAGAAGCAGTGCTGCCACCGGTGCCGGTGCAAAAAGTGGATTGCTGGTCAATCAAAGGTTGTTCCCCTGCCCAGAGGAAAAATTGCAAAGCAGCTTCTTCATCCATGCCATGCTGGCAGGTTTTTCGCGAACCTAATGGCTATTTGCAGGAAAGCTGCATCTCCTGCAAAGTCTTCATCAACGCGCCAATCCCAGCACTAAACACAGAACCAAGGAGAATGTAGGAAATGAGCTCTCGAATTGAACGTCTACTCATCGCTTTGATGTTTGCCCTGCTTGCCGCAGGGATAACGTTGGTGATTGCCAGCGCGCAGGGAGAGATGCCCCCCGCTGTACAAACATCTCCCGACTGCGTAACCTGTCACACAGAATTTCAGATGACCTGGCAGAATGGCGCCCACGGAAACGCCGGGAGCGACCCCGTCTTCTTGGAAGATTGGAACGCTCAGGGCAAGCCGGGTGCGTGTCTTGTTTGTCATACCACTGGTTATGACCCCGCCACAGCCACCTACAAGGCTGAAGGCGTCACCTGTGAAGCATGCCACGGACCCGCGCCGGCTGACCATCCCAAAAGCCCCATGCCTGTGGATCGCTCCACCGATCTATGCGGACGCTGTCATAGTGACACACGGTTTGGCTGGCAGGACTGGAAAGTAAGCACTCATTACCAACGCGGCATGGATTGCGCCACGTGTCATGATCCACATAGCGCGGCATTAAAGAAAGCCGCTGGTCCTCGCACTGCGGAACAGGCCGATGATGTCTCCCAGCTGTGCATTAACTGTCATAAAGAATCCAGCATGGATTTCTCCTACACAGCTCATGCCCAGAAAGACATCTCCTGCGTAGATTGCCATGTCAACCACTTGGAAAATGCCGAACGGGAAGCTCATAGCGTACCCGATCATTCCTTCAATGCCAACCTGAAATCTTGCAACACCTGCCACGCCGAGCAAATGCACAGCCCCACCGAGGCCAAGAGCCCTGAAGGTACAAAAGAACCAGCCGCCGCCCCTGCGGAGGAAGTCCAGCTCGCCTCCGTTACACCGGAGCCAGAACCTGTCAGCCCTATGGGATTCTCCGCTCTCGCCGGCATCATCGGTCTGGCCGGTGGCATGGTGCTCGCCCCCTGGCTGGAGCGCTGGTATCACCGTACAGTAAAGCATGAGCGTGAGGAAGAAAATGAGTGATAAAAACCTCAACCGACGTGAATTCCTGAAATTGACAGCGGTCGGTGTTGCAGTTGTCGCAGGAACACGCGCTGTCACCTCCACCAAGGCATCCGGTAACGCGCCGAAAGGCAAACACCAATGGGCAATGATCATCGACCAGTCCAAGTGCACGGGCTGTGATTACTGCACACTGGCATGCCAGGCTCATAACGATATCAACCCTGAAATTCAGTGGAACAAGGTCGAAGAAGACGGCATGGTTGGCGATATGCAGGTCTTTGTACCCCGCCCATGCATGCACTGCGAGAAAGCACCCTGTGTGGAAGTATGCCCAGTAAAGGCTTCCTATTATCGAGATGACGGCATCGTGATGATGGATTACGACCGCTGTATCGGCTGCCGGTACTGCCAGATCGCATGTCCCTACGAAGCACGCTCGTTCAATTGGACGGCGTTTACAGGCGAAAATCCCGCGGTGCCCGAGTGGGGCTCACCCGAAGTGCAGCGCCGCCCGCGCGGGGTACCAGAGAAATGCTCCTTCTGTTACCAGACCATCGATCGCGGACTCTCGCTTGGGCTCAAACCCGGTGTCAATCATGAAGCAACACCTGCCTGTGTCAACGTCTGCCCCACCGGTGCCCGTCTCTTCGGCGATCTGAACGATCCGGAGTCAAATGTCAGCAAGGCGCTGCACGAGAATCCATCCTATCGTCTGCGCGAGAATCTGGGCACCGGACCACGCGTCTATTACCTGCCGGCTGTCGTGAAGAAAGAGGCGTAACCATGTTGAAGAAACTCATTACTCCATGGACTGCATGGCTGGCTTTTCTAGGCGTGATCCTGCTGAGTGGTCTGGTTGCTGGCATCCAGGTCTTCTGGAAAGGCTTGAGTATCACCAACCTTACCGACCTTGTGCCCTGGGGATTGTGGATCACCATTGATCTTTCATCCATCGCTCTTGGTGCAGGCGCATTCAGCCTCTGCGCTGGCGTCTATCTTTTTGGACTGAAGCGCTACCAGCCCATTGCTCGCACCGCGACGTTTGTCGGATTGATCGGCTATACAATGGCGACCCTCGCGCTGATCCTCGATATCGGCAAGCCAGAGCGCTTCTGGCACTCGCTGGTCTACTGGAATACGCATTCCCTGCTCTGGGAAGTAACGATGTGTGTCGTTCTATACCTCACCGTCCTTGTATTCGAGAGCATGCCGATCATTGCCAACTTCGAATGGCTACGGCGGCGCTTCTCAAAGATCGCCTCCATGATGGAACGTGTCCATCATTATGCTCCGTTCCTGGCGATCATCGGTCTGGGGCTTTCCAGCCTGCACCAATCGTCACTGGGCGCGACCTATGGCGTAATCAAAGCGCGACCGTTCTGGTTCAAGCCTGAGATGTCTGTGCTCTTCATGCTCTCAGCGATTGTGGGTGGCATTTCCCTGACGCTTTTCGCATCTATGATCGCCTCCCGACTAACGAACAAAGCAAAGGTGAATGACGCGTTGATCGAACGCGTCGCGCAGTTTGTTGGATATCTGCTGATCGGTTATTTCTACTTCCGAGCATGGGACGCGCTTGCCACCACGTACACTTATGATGCCGGCCGCACCGAAGGTCTGCGCTTCCTGACCAAAGGTCCTTTTGCCTTCAACTTCTGGGTCGTGGAAATGCTGCTGGGAATGATCGTGCCGATGATCGTGCTGCTCTACAAGCCAGCGCGTGTGAATCGCTTCTGGCGCATGGTTGCCCTCTTGCTCGTTGCAGCCGGGGTCGTAGCCTTCCGCTGGGATACTAATATGACGGGTCAGCTGGTGCTCATGCCCTATATAACCGGGCAGGCAATCGCTTACACCGGTTATAAGCCATCGTTGATCGAAATACTGACAGGCGCCGCCATCATTGCCTATGGACTCACGGCCTTTTCGCTGGGTGTGAAATACTTAAGAGTGGTTGATCATTCGCTGATCGAGGAAGAACATGCGAAGGTCAAAGTGGAAGTGGCCGAGCCAGTGGTCGTGTAAAGAGTTTGACAAATCAAAAAGGGCGCCGATGGCGCCCTTTTTGATTTACAAACCGCTTCGATAGCTCCATCCTACTGGCTCACCCCGCTGAGCGAGCACGTGATTTGCAATTACAGCCTGCCCCAATGCCAGCCCTCCATCGTTTGTTGGGAGCTGCTTGTGGAAATACACCATAAAATCCTCCTGCCGTAATCCCTCACGGACCAGATCGAGCAGAGTCTGGTTTTGCCATACACCGCCCGATAACACAACTTCATTGAGTCCCGTTGTAGTGCGCGCCTGTCTACAAACATCAATGGAGAACTCTGAGACTGTGCGATGGAAGCGGGCCGCGGTCACCCCAACCGCTTCGTTTGCAGCTACATCCTGTACGATGGAGAGGAGTAACTTTTGGAGACCAATAGTTACTCCATCTTTCGATTTCAAAAGCGTATAAGGATAGGCTGTGGCGAATGAAACAAACGGTTTGGATAAAACCTCCATTTCCATCGCGGCCTGTGCTTCATATGTCACGTTATTGCGAATGCCCATAAGACAGGCGACTACATCGAAGAGACGGCCCAGGGAAGATGTAAGCGGCAGATTGAGTCCCTTCTCCAAATGCTGCCGGAGCAGAAACAGCGATTTCTTCTCCACATTTTGCAGGAATGGCAGCTTCTCAACGTGAATACCCAGAGCCTGTGCATAGCTAACGGCCACGCGCCACGGGGAATCATTGGCTGAGTCGCGATCAGGCAGAGGCATATATTCGAGGTGGGCAAACCGCTCAAAGTTGGCGTATGAGGCGAGTAAAATATCGCCGCCCCACAATGCGCCATCCAATCCGTACCCGGCTCCATCAAAGGCAAGCCCGATTACCTGCCGGTTATCCAACCCATTGTCTGCCATGCAGGATGCAATATGCGCATGATGATGTTGAACACCGATCTGCTGGATATCCATGTTTCTGGCATATTGCGTTGTGAAGTAATCAGGATTTAGATCGTGCGCAACAACTTTGGGTTGCACACGGAATATCTGTGCAAGATGTTGAATCCCTTGCTCCAATGAGGCCAGGGTTTCGGCGTTGCCCATGTCACCGATGTGATGGCTGAGAAAAGCATGGTGGTCACGTGTAAGGCAGAATGTGTTCTTGAGCTCACCGCCTACAGCAAGTGTAGGTCTTACTTCGAAGGGCAGCCGGACAGGATAAGGAGCGTATCCCCGCGAACGGCGCAGATAAACGGTATTTCCTTGATCCACTCTGACAACGGAATCATCGCAACGCACGTGGATATCCCGGCCATGCAGCAGGAATGCATCGGCAAGCGGAGAAAGCCTCTGCAGAGCATCGTTGTTATCAATGGCAATCGGTTCCTCGCGAAAATTGCTGCTGGTCATGACCAAAATAGGCGGAACGGGCTCGCGCGCCAGAAGCGGGTCCGTTTGATTTAACAGCAAGTGATGCAAAGGGGTGTATGGCAGCATAACCCCGAGAGTATCCAGATTGGGAGCCACCAGTTCAGAGACTTTATAAGGCTGAAAGCCGTTTTGAGTCCTTCTTTTGAGGAGGACGATCGGTTTCTCGCGGCCAGCCACGAGGACATGTTCCTCTTTTGGCAGGTCACAAACAGACGCAACGACGCTGATATCCGCAGCCATCACGGCAAACGGCTTGTCGATGCGCCCCTTACGATCGCGCAGTTCGGCGAGGGTATATGGATTGGATGCATCACAGGCAAGATGAAAACCACCCAACCCTTTTAGCGCCACGATATATCCCTCTCGCAACAAACGCCGCGCTTTCAAAATAGCCGATGTGCGGATCTCTATGCTCGATATGCGTGGACCGGGTGTGGGGAACTGAGAATGTGTTTCCCGCAGCTCAACAAACGGACCGCACTCAGGACAGGCAATGGGCTGAGCATGGAAGCGTCTATCGTTTGGATCGGAATATTCCGCCCGGCAATCATCGCAAAGGGGGAAATCTGCCATGGTGGTGTTCGGACGATCATAGGGAATGCTTTTGATAATGGTGAAGCGAGGCCCGCAGTGCGTGCAGTTGATAAACGGATAAAGATAACGCCTGTTCTTCGGCTGGAATAGCTCGCGCTCGCAGTCAGGACAAATGGCCATATCTGCGCAAATGGGTTGGCAAGCCCCCTCGATATCATACGACTCGCGGATCTCGAAGCTGCACAAGGAACTCACAGGAACTTCCACCACCTGGATGGAATCGATCTTTGCTAAAGGAGGCTTTTCCTGGGAGAGAAACTGGATGAATTGATCAAGATCGTGATTCTGTCCTTCAACGACGATCTCCACCCCACCCGACGTATTGCGTACCCAGCCGTGCAAATCCAGCCGAGTGGCCAGTCCATAAACGAATGGACGAAACCCGACTCCCTGTACCACGCCTTTGACAGAAATATGCTTTGCCATTGATTCGCGTCCGAGCAGAGGACGGCGGCATTGAAGGAAAGATCTTAAGATGCCTGCATCTCAACTGCTTTCATCCCTTGGTTCACTCTGCTCCATGCCATGCGGTCATTCCATATCCACACTTTCGAGCGTTACTTCCTTTTCAGTCATGAGCTGTAAGCGATCGCTCTGACAATATGCACAAATCGATTGTCCACTTTCCGGGTCAAAGGCTCCTCCACAGGCAACGCATTTCATATCTGTTGCGATGTGTTGGAAATGTAACGTGGCACCTTCACCAGGCGTACCTTTTGCAAGATCTCTCCAATAAAACCGGATCGATTCTTCACGCTCTTCTGAAAACGGACCGATCAACAAATTGACATTCACGATCCTTCTGGAATCTGCTTGCTTCAGCGCCGTATCCAAAAGGTTTTGAGTAAGAGATAATTCACGCATAGTTATCTTTAGATTAATCCCATAACAGATTGCGTCCAAGATGGAGAAAGTCACTGGTCTGGATGATTTTCTTCTCCATTGAACCGTGATTATCTAACTAATAAATCGATGACAAATTTTGTTGCTTGTGGGATAGCGGCTGCAACAGGCGGTGTGAGCTGCTCGCCGAAATCATAAGTGTGCTGCGTGGCGATGCCAACCACCATCACTTCGTCTGGCAGTTTTGCACCTAGGCGTTTGCCCAGCTTGAGTGCATTCTGCAGCGATGTGTCATGTGTGCTTGTGGTGTGGAACGCGGAATAATCTGGTAGCTCACTTAACTTTGACAGAACCACAGACCCCGGCTCGTGATCCGAGGCGATGGCATCGATGAGGATGGCGCGATCATAACCGATGAGAGACTCCATCAGGCTGATACCGCCAAGAGAGAGAAACTCCACGTCGATATATTCCTCATCCCCTCCACGAGTGGAAGAGGAGCGCTGAAGGCGGAGCGAGGTCAGCCGCTTCTTTACCTCTTCCGCTACTTTCCACCCGATGCCATCATCGCCGAGGATAGGATTGCCGAGTCCAATAACGATTGTTTTCATAGGAAACGAGAGGCGCGCCGCGCAGCATGCGTTGCCCAACATGCTCAGCGCGACGCGCCAACCCATTGAAAGGAAGATCTAATCAGCAGAATTGTTTGATTAGATCCACCAATTCACCCGAGGAATTGCGAATGGTGATCTCAAGCGGCATCTGTCCCGGCAGCGAGTGCGTGGCGCAACCAAAGCACGGATCGTAAGCCCGGAAAGCCATCTCAACCATGTTAAGCAAGCCTTCGGTCACTTTCCCTTCTTTAATGAGATTTGTCGCCGCCTTATGCGTGGACATCTGGATCGGTGCGTAATTGTTGGTGGTGCCTACAATGAGATTTGCCCTGGTGACGATGCCTCGCTCGTCGGTCCAGTAGTGGTGCGTGAGCGTGCCGCGCGGCGCTTCGACAATCCCGATCCCTTCGGTAGGAACCTCCGTGGGCTTCGTGTGAACATCCGTTGAGGTGATCTCCGGATCGGTCACGAGCTCCACCCAGCGCTCTGCCGCGTACAGCAATTCGATCAGCCGCGCCCAGTGTGTGGCCAGGCGTTGATGCACAGGCTTGCCATTGAGGGTGGCATAGAACCGCTCATACTCTTCCTGTGCACGTGGGGTTGCCATTCCATCCGAGGCGTTGAGGCGGGAAAGCGGCGTCGTCATGTACACGCCAGAGTCGGTCCCATCCACAAAGCCTTTCCAGCCAACATTCTTAAGGTAAGGGAATTTGAGATACGTCCACGGTTCGACGTGTTCGGCAATATGCTGGGCGTAATCCTTGGGCTCGTACTTGACAAACTCTTTGCCGGTTGGATCAACGACCCTTACCTTGCCATGATAGAAATTGACCTTGTTATTCTCGTCCACCAGCCCCATGTAATAAGTGCGGTGAGTGTACACATCGCCGAGGATCAAATCAACATACTTTTTATTTCCAAGAACGATATCATTGAAAAGCTTGAGGCTGAACTGTGCGAATTCGATTGCCCAGTGTCCCATCTTTTCAATTTCCAGTCTCTGCTCTTCGGTGATGCCTTTTGTCATTCCACCGGGAATGGATGCACAGGGATGAATTTTTCGTCCGCCGATCATCTCAACGACATTATGGCCGTACTTGCGCATCTGGATGACTTTGCTGCCGATCTCCAATCCTACTTTGTGGATCACCCCCAGAATGTTTCGTTCAGCAACCGGCGCGTCGGGTCCCATCACAAAATCGGGTCCACCCAGTGCATAGAAGTGAGTTGTGTGGTCGGTGCAGTAGAATGCGGAATAGAGCAACTCGCGCAGCATTTTTGCCGTGCGCGGCGGATCGACTTTATAGACCGCGTCCGCTGCTTTGGAGGCGGCCATATTGTGCGCCTCCGGGCAGACGCCACAGATACGGTTCGTTAGTAACGGCATCTCCTCCACCGGACGCCCGACGACGAATCGTTCAAAGCCGCGCAACTCAGGGATTTGAAAATATGTGTTCGCTACATTGCCATGATCATCAAGGAAGATCTCGATTTTGCCATGACCTTCCAGACGGGTAATCGGGTCAATGGATATTCGTTGTGTCATATTGTCTCCGTATGGGCACGGTATACCGTACCCTTACCCTTTCTGCCACGCGGACTTGCCGGCTTTCATCAGGGAACCGGCCAGATTGAAACGATAGACCTGCCCGGTTGGGTCTGGGATGCCATCGAGAATCGCGTCGATCTCTTCGGGTGTATTTGCATCGATAACGGATGAGAAAGCAGTGATCAGACGCGCGCCATAATCCATCACACCTTCAGCAGGGCCGTAACAGCCAATACACTGTGCACCGGCCTGCGGACAGCGGGCATTGCAGCCACTGCGCGTGGCCGGACCGTTACAAGGCACACCTTGCTCGAGGATGCAGAGCGTCGGATCCACGGGGGCGATATCCTGGATTCGCTTAAAGGCCTTGATCAGCTTCACGTTGCGAGCTCGCGGGCATTCTTCACAGACCGTCGAGTTGCCCACACCAATCACCGCGCCTCTTGGCGGGAGCTCCGCTTCGCCGCGGATCACTTTGATCACCAGATCGATCACTTCCGCGATCTGGTGCGATTCGGGCGGGCAGCCCGGCATGTAATAGTCCACGTCCACGACCTGATCGAGTGGGCGAAGGATCGGCGCAAGCTTCGGGATGTGCAATTCGCCTTCAGGCACGTCGAATGTTGCACGCGGATAGACATCGTTCGGGTTGTCGGTCGTAATAGTGTTGAACGCCGTGTGGACGATCTCCCCCACTGGACTCAAATTTGCCAGGCCAGGGATACATCCCTCACAAGCACAGGAACCGAAAGCAACAAGTATTTTTGATTTCTGACGTAAGAGCTTGGCGATGTGCTCATTCTCATCATTGCGGATTCCGCCGTTGAAAAGCGTTAATAGGATCGACCCGTCTTCCATCGCTTCGACGTCTTTATATTTGGCGTCCATAGCCACGGGCCAGAACACAACATCGAAGTTTGCGTCAACATCGAGAATCTTTTCATGTATGTTCAGAACGGCGATCTCACAACCCCCGCAGGAGGCCGCCCAGTACATGGCGAATTTTGGCTTGTTACCGTTTGCGCTAGCAGTCATGCTGGCACCTCCTCAGCCCTGGAGATTTCTTCCTGTAAGGTTTCCAACGCCACTGGCTTGCCCCAGCTTAATGGACCCAGCTTGCGGATCTCTTCCACGAAGAGGCTGGTTTCGCTGGCAAAGCGTGCACCTTCTGCCGCGCTCGCCCAGACCAACTTCACACGCTCGGGTTCAATGCCCATGCCTTGCAGGACGCGCTTCAGCAAAAGATAACGGCGCAACGCCTTGTAATTCTGTTCGATGTAGTGACATTCGCCCGGATGACAGCCGGTGATCATAACACCATCCGCGCCGTTTGAAAGTGCGCGCAGCACAAAGGTCGGGTCGAGGCGGCCGGAGCACATCATGCGAATGAGCCTTACGTTCGGCGCATATTTCATACGGGCAGTTCCCGCCAGATCTGCGGCGCGATAGCTGCACCAGTTGCAGGTAAAACCGATGATGGTCGGTTCGAATTGGTTGTTGTCAGCCACGATTCCTCCTGCCTATGATTTCGTCTTTGCCTGGACCAATTCTGGCCGGGCCAGGCGAAGTATGAAGCTTAGTAGTATTCCCAATACCAGCGCCTGCAGGAGGTCTTCGGAAAGGATCGTGAAACCAAAGATATTCGCAAGTTGACCCAGGCGAACACTTCCTGCCAACAGAAAAGCAATCAGCCACAGGATCCAGTCCACAAGCCTCGTTGGCACTCGAATGGCTTTCGCCCAAACATAACCCACCCAACCGAAAACCACATATGTGACCAGTGTAGAAAGAAGGGCAATGTCCATCGTTACATCCTTTCGTTCGACTTACGCAGCCTCTTGCAGGGTCAACTTTTGGTCATTCTGCAAATTGACCAGAAGCAATCCATCGATCTGTGCGATGATCTGCTCATCGCTGAAGCCCGTCCCGCTGATGGCGCCAGCGGGGCAAGCCGCCACACAGGTGCCGCAGCCCTGGCACAGTGCGGGATTGATCTCCGTCACCATGCGGTCTTCGATGAAGCTGATCGCATTGAACGGACACATTCCGTTGCAAATGCGGCAGCCCGAGCACTTTTCCTCGATCACGCTGGCTTTGATCGGCTCAAGCGCTACTTCTCTTTGCAGGATCTTATCCAGGACCCGCGCCGACGCTGCCGCGCCCTGAGCTACACTGGACGGAATATCTTTTGGCCCCTGTGCACAACCCACGATGTAGACGCCTTCGGTCATTGTCGCGACCGGATCCAGCTTGGGATGCTTTTCCGTAAACCAGCCATCGGTGGAGCACGAGATGCCAAACATCTTGCCGACTTCCTTGGCGTCATGGCGGGGCTGCAGACCGCTGGAAAGGATCACCATATCCACCGGGATGCGGCGCTGCTTGCTCGCCAGGGTATCTTCCACTTGGATGATGAGCTTGCCTTTCTCATTGTTGTAGCGTGCCGCGTTCGTCACTTCCGCCACTTTGCCGCGCACGAATAGAGTGCCTTCCTCCAGCACGCGTTGATAAAACTCATCGTATGCCTTGTAAGCTGTACGCATATCGATGTAGAAGTTGTACACGGTTGCGCCCGTCCGCTCGTGCACAAGGTGAGCAAACTTTAGCCCTTGCATACAACAGATCACGGAACAGTAGTTGTTGAAGTTTTTATCGCGCGAGCCGACGCAGTGGATAATGCCTACGGATTTCGGCCTGGTCTTCCCATCGCGCAGGACGATCTCACCGCCAGTTGGTCCGGCGGCATTGCTCAAGCGTTCGAATTCCAGACTAGTGAACACGTTCGGCAAGCGTCCATAACCATAGTTGCTGACGCGCCGTGCATCGAAAAGATCATAGCCGGTTGCAAGAATGATGTTCCCGACATCAAGGTGGAGCATCTGATCCTGCTGATTGAAATCAATGGCTTCCGTGGGGCAGAATTTCTCACAGGCCTTGCAGGTTCCTTTGATGAAGTAGGTACAGTTTTCCTTGTCCATGACCGGGAAGTTCGGCACAGCCTGGGCGAACGGCGTATACACTGCCTTGCGATACCCCAGCCCCGCTTCATATACTTCATCGATCACTTTCTTCGGACACTTCTCCTGACATATCCCGCAGCCGGTGCACAGTTCTTCGTTGATAAAGCGCGCCTTCTTTTTGACCGTCACGTGGAAATTGCCCACGTAACCGGCAACATTGACGACCTCACTCCAGGTCAACAGCGTGATATTCGGATGTGTACCTGCCTCCACCATGCGCGGCGTGAGAATACAGGCCGAACAATCGAGCGTTGGGAAGGTCTTATCGAACTGCGCCATATGCCCGCCGATGGATGGCTCGCGTTCCACTAAGTAGACGTGGAAACCCGCATTAGCGATTTCGAGCGCAGCTTGGATCCCTGCGATGCCACCGCCGACCACCAGCGTATTCGGATTGATAGGAACTTTGATTTCCTCGAGCGGCACGTTTTCGATCACGCGGGACACTGCGCCGGCCACCACTGCCTTGGCCTTTTCGGTGGCAACAGCTTTATCGGTATGCACCCACGAGACCTGCTCGCGGATGGACGCCAGCTCGCATAGGTATGGGTTCATCCCCGCATTTGATGCCGCAACACGGAAGGTCTTCTCATGGAGATGGGGCGAACAAGCCGCGACGACCACGCGTGTCAATCCCAGTTCCTTGATATCCTTCTCGATCAGTTCCTGCCCCAGGCTGGAGCACATGAACTTATACTCACGCGAGATCACCACCCCCTGGTGCTTGAGCTTTTCTTCGGCCCACTTCGCCACATCCACTACATCGACTGTACCCGCGATATTGGAGCCGCAGTGACAAACATAGACACCCACGCGTTCCTGTTTCTTTTCCATAGGATCCCCGCCAAAAGTATGCGGGACTATAGTGCTCGGCTTGTCGCTCATTTCACAGTCTCCTTCCCCTCATGCTTCGTCCAGCGTCGTGGCATGGGCAGCCCTTCATCCTTCTTGCGTTTGGCCGTGGGCTCTTGGGTAACGGGCACTTCCAGTCCGATGTTGGCCAGGGCGTTGCGGGCGCTGACCAGTTCCACGCCAATACCGAGCTCCTCTGGCTTCCGGCCGAACGCTAGTCCCATAAGTTGAGTAAAGAACAAGACTGGCATGTGGTACGAAGTGCCAAAGTAATGGTTCATCTCACTCTGGTAGGCGTCGATGTTCATCTGGCACATCGGGCAGACGGTGGCCATGAGTTGCGCGCCGCGCTCATTCGCGTCAGCCACGAGGCGGCGGATTAACTCGAAGGCAGTCTCCGGCCCGATCTGAGTCATGTGGCCGCCGCAGCAGCTTGTCGTCAGCGGATAATCGATCACATCCGCGCCCAGAGCTCGCAGCAGATCATCCAGCTCTGTCGGATGCTCGTGATCGGACCAGCGGTGCTGGTAATCGGGTCGCGGCAGCATGCAGCCCATATACGGGACAACTTTGAGCCCGTGCAATGGACGAGTCACTTTGCTGCGTATTGCATCCAGCCCAATATCATAGACAAGGACATCGATCAAGTGACGGACATCCAGCGTGCCAGCCTTGTAGCTGAGCCCACCCGCTTCGAGCGCCTCATTCACCTTCACGCCGAGCGAGGGACGTTCCTGCATGTAATAATCTGCTTTGGCGAGATTGAGATAACAAGCGGAACAGGGCGCAACGACTGTACGCGTGCCGCTCATCTGCTTGGATGCCAGCGCGAGGTTGCGGGCAATCAATGAATAGGCCGGGATCAGGTTGATACCCAGATATTCCGTTGCGCCGCAACAGTTCCAATCGTCTATCTCTTCGAAATGAAGATCGAGCGGTTCCATGATGGCATTCAGCGATTCCATATATGCTTTTGCACTGGATTCCATTGAACAACCTGGATATAAAAGGTATTTGTTCATGAGGTCAACTCCAGCTGCTTGGCGCAATCGAGTATCTTCTTTAGTTGATCCATATGCTTGATCTTTTTCGGCGTGATGGCCATGCGCCCCTTCGTGATCATGCCGAAGCCCATGGGCATCATGCCCGGCAACCGCAACGGAAAGTGTCTGAGATAGTGCCGTGAAGCCAGCCCAAGCTCATAGCTGCGGCCAAAGCTTTCCACCATGTCTACAAATGTCTGTGAAAAGTGTGGAGCAGTTGAGTCCCTGTATAACTTTGCCTCGATCGCCATACCCTTGAGAGTGTACATAACATCTGCGATATGTACTTCCTGCGGGCAGCGCACCACACAGTGATAACAGGACACGCAGAGCCAGGGTGTGTTGCTGCGTAATACTTCCTCCCGCATACCTGCACGCAGCATGGCAAACAGCATGCGTGGCGTATGATCCATATCTGACGCCACAGGGCATGAGCCACCGCACGTCCCGCACTGGATACACATCTCCAAATGCGAAACGCCAGCCGTTTTCATGCTGACTTCTTCCAACAGCGAAAGATCTTCCTCATGGCCTAACCCCGCTCGGACCCGTTCATCGGTCATATGGGGCATAATCCCTCCACTCGCGTCGCCTGTTCGGCAAACAATTCGGTTAAAGGCGCTCTCCTTGCGAACGCTCCGATCAGATCTACCCCGCCTATCCTTATTATTATGACCTCATTCACAAACATGAGTATTGAATGTCACTTATAGTTGTGCAAATAGTCATAAATAAATACGATATGATTAGGGAACTTCCATATTGCGTTAAAACAAAAACGCGCTTTTGGAAGCGCGTTTTGCATTAAAGTGACTTCCTACTCATTATTTTTCTGGAGCGCCGGACTCGATCCATTGTTGCACCATCTGCAGATCCTCCGCGCTCAGATTGGCAAAATGCCCGCCCGCACTCTGAACCTGGAACAGGACGCTATCTGCTGAGTTACCCGGCACAACGACAGGGCCATTGGAACTACCCTTCATTAGGTCTGTGTATGTAAGCATATTGAGGCCACCAGTTGCCAGGTCACCATGACAACTTGTACACGTTGCCGCAAACAGAGGACCTACATAATTTTCGAAGGTTGGTGCCCCATCCAGTGTTGGCAGTTCCGCCATCGGTTCAGGTGGAGGCAGCTGTTCTTTCAGGATCTCACGCAATTTGGGAGCATCAAATCCGGCGAAGGTATACACATTTCCGTGGCAGGCCGAATTCGAACAGAAGGACGTATTGCTCGTGCCGCCCGGATCCTCCATGGTGTGACAGGCACTGCAGGAAGGACCGAACGCTTCATTGTGTAAACTGATCCAGTTTGGGTTCAGATGCGATTCAGGCTCAGGTCCACGGCTGATCTCAATCTGGGTAACGAAATCATCCGGACCAGCAACAACAGGTATGGAATGACAAACATTGCATTCCAGACGGACGGCTTCCTGCTGATTGTTGAGATGCTTTCCATCGTGACAGCGAAAACAACCCGGTGAATTAATGTGACCGAGGTTGTTTGGATAGGTTTTCCAATTGATCTCCTGGGCATGGAACACTGTGCGATCATAAATATCCTTCATGGTCTCGACGGCAGCATGGATCTGCTCACCATGACCTGGATAATAGTCTGTGGTCTTGTAATATGCTTCTATTTCATCGAATACCGCGAATGCTTCTTCGCGTGAGGCATATTCAACAGAAAGGGCGTCCACTGCTCTCTTGCGAATAACCGGGATTTCAGGGTCAATTTGGCCACGCGCCATGGCAATATCAACCGACTCTCCAGGAAATGAAAACTCATGTGTGATGCGGTTGTGGCAGGTCAGGCAATCCATTGCAACAAGCTTGCTTTCATCTATGTTTGCCGCATCGAAATCAGACTCAATATCCACGTATTCGGTTGTGGTTCCATCATCGTTGTAAACACGCACGTATGGAATTTCCTGGTCCAGTTCGCTAACAGGATAGTACTCAACCTTGTTAACAATATGCCAGTGGATGCCGCGTCCCAGTCCCGCCCGCTTGGCTCCCCCGCCAGTTTTTAGAATAAGATAAATACTACTTTCTGTATTATGCAAGTCATCTTCAAACGTTGAAATCACTCGCAGACTGTCATCGGAAAACGTCTCAGGTTGATGGCATTTTTCACAGGTATCGCGAGCTGGCCGTAATGCCTTGGCGCGGATTGGGAATTCATACAACTTGAAAACCTGATAATAAGTCTCCTTGAGCCCTTGAGATTTACGCGTTAACTGGTTGACAAAAGATGCACGGCCAATATGGCACTCTTCGCACGTCACATTTGCGTGGGGAGATAGCTTATAGGCGGTGTCCTGCGGAGGCATGGTGTGGCAGGCTGTACCGCAAAATTCAGATGAATTGGTATATTCCCAACCATAAACTCCCCCAGCGATCACAAGCAGCGTAAGTATACCAAGCACAGCATATGGAAATATCAACATCCAGCGAGGAGAACCGGGCGGGGGGAAGAAAAACCTTGTAAGGCGTTCCCTTAGTTTCTTCATTGTTACCTCCATTACAACGCGTAATCCGAAGTATTCTTTTGGCGAAAAATAAATGCAGGAGCTCGCTCCTGCATTTTACATCTTTATTTACTTTTCGAGTGCTCCAGAGTCGATCCACTCAATGACCTGAGCAATCTCTTCGGGAGTCAATTGACCGGGATGTCCGCCGGCCTGTTGTCTTATGACCAGTAAACTGTTCTCACCATCTCCGGGGACAATTACGGGACCGGAGAGTCCCCCTTTCATAGCATCAGAGTAGGTGGAAAGATTCAACCCGCCCAGCGCGCCCGCGCCATGACAAGTCGTACATTTTGCCTGGAATAGCTCTCCAATGGAGTTGTCCCAGGTCAGGTCGGAGGCTATAGCTGGGGTTGAAGGCGTCGAGTCGGGTGTCTGCTCAGGACCTGTTGTTGGAGAGACGGTGGGAAGCGAGGTTTCGGTTGCAGGCGCGGTGGGCGTCTGCGTCGGCGCGGGAGTCGGCGTCCACGGCACAAAAACGACCACAGTTGGCGCCTGCCGCTCGACAGTGGTCAAAGCTGTTTGTTCAGCACTGACAAAACCATATACCCCGAGCAGCATAAAGAATGCTAGCGCCACGGCGATAGGAAGGTAGACTCTCTGGCGTCTGCGCACTGCAACTGGATCCACAGGAGGCTCGGCAATACCAGCTTTGATATCTGCCAGCTCCAATGGGTGCTCATGTAGCATTTCTTCTTCAGTCAGCTTGCCAGTGAACATGGATCTGTTGAAGCGTTTAATGTGAACGCCGTACATGTGCCAAACAATGATCGCGAGGACAGCCAGAAGGGCTTCACCGCCGTGGGCTGCCTTCGCGGCCGGGATTACTTCCCCGGGCAGGAAGCGGATAGTGGTGATCGGGTTCCACATCATGAAGCCGGTCACCCCCATAATGATGGCGCCCCAGACGAATGCCCAATATTCCATCTTCTCTTCAAAGGTATAGCGTCCCATTTGAGGGGGCGTCTTTGCACGCCCAATGTTGTACATGAGGGCTTGCCAACCATCCTTCACATCCTGCAAAGTAGGCAGCATGGTGAAGCGTGTGCGACGGACATATCCCAAGTAGCCAAATACTAACAGATGCCAGGCGGTGCCCAACATCATCACCAGGGCAGCAACATGATGAATGGTACGCAGGACCTCTATCCCGCCGAGAATACCTACAAAGGCAATCGAAACTGGAGAAGAGGCAAACCTCTGTGGCAAACCGGTAATCGCAAGTGTAGTGAAGGAGAGCATCATGACCCAGTGCTCAATACGGCGTGCAAGCGGAAAGCGCTCATACGTGCGGGCGGTGACAGCTGTTTCGCTCATTCGCTTGCTTCTCCTTCCACAGGGGCGCGGCGGACAATAAATCTGCGGTAAATGTCTGTGAGCACAAACAAGATCATGCCTCCCAAGACTGCCGGGATAAAGATTTTATAGAACAGGTTCACAAAAAATACGAGAGGAAACACCTGCGGACTCGGCTCGTAATGACTCAGCCATGAATCAGTAAAGGTCTCCGTGGTTGCATCGGGATGGCACTGCTGGCATTTTCCAAGCAGGTTTCTCTTAAAAGCAATCCCTGCGTTGGGGTCATCTGGCCTCATGATATCGTGAACGCCGTGACAGTCGGTGCAGACCGGTTTATTCGTCGGCTGGTCGGGATAATTCTCCTCGAACATCTTCACCGTCGTGCCATGGAAATCGGCCACATAAGTATTCAACACATTGGTCGAAATACCATATTGCTTCATCAGCGTTTCGTTGGTATGACATTCAGCACAGAGAGCAGGCGTACTATTACGGAAACTATTGCTAGAGGGATCACCAATATTATGCACACCATGACAATCAGTACAAGTAGGAACATACTGATTGCCTTCCTCGGTCAACGCCGCACCGTGCACACTTTGACGGTAGGTCTCATAGATCGTGCTGTGACACTGCGCGCAGGTTTGCGGGACGACGAACCGCGCACCCAGTAACAGTTCCCCTGTATCTTCGTTTGTAAGGCGAGTTTGTGTATGTGGATTATGGCAATCTGTGCACACAGCAGCATTTTCATTCCCTGATGCCAGTGCGCGCTGGTGAACGCTATCCAATGTTTTCTCGTATTGCTCGAGGTGGCATTGCTGGCAGGTCAGATATAGCTCAAGCGAAAAATCGCGTGGGCTACTGGCTGTGACTTCAGGATGCGGAAAACCTGTGATATTCGTATGACAATCCACACAAGCAATGTTCTCTGTGCCATGCACGGAAGCGGAAAATTTTTCAGGATCGATCGTAACTGGAAGAGGTTGTCCCCCGATCTCGGCAGTCATACCTCCCTGTTGATGACATGCCAGACAGGCTTCATCAGTAGGCTCATCGCCTTGGATCTGAGGCGCCGCG
Source organism: Anaerolineales bacterium (assembly GCA_035463255.1). Taxonomy (GTDB): domain Bacteria; phylum Chloroflexota; class Anaerolineae; order Anaerolineales; family Villigracilaceae; genus Defluviilinea. Next base: position 18,127 of record DATHTL010000042.1, read on the forward strand.
TCGACGGGCGAAGCAGAAAGAAGCATGACTACCAGGAGTAGAAAAACTCCCAGTAACAGGCCAGCCAGCCCCAGTTGTGAGCGGTTGGCCTTGAACGATATTCTCATTGGACACTCCTCATTAAGAGTAAGCTCATAAAGAATTGCGGAATTATACAGCCAAATTACCCATTTGCTTGCGTGGGTTGAACGCCCCAATTCTATGTAGAGCTGTCATATTACAATAGTGAATAATGTCACAGAAACAATATGATAATGGGGAAGAATTATCCGAAAAGGCGACGTCTTAGGAAAGATTACCGCCTTTTCATCCAATACTTCAATTCTCTGTCCCACGGAAATAAAGGAAGCAGATCCACACGATATCCTTTGCCAGCATAGGCTTGCATGAGAGAAGCAGCTTTTTTCAATATATCCCGATCGCATTGCAAGGGCAGGCTCATTAATTCTGCGATCGCTGCATGTGGGTACTTGCCACGTATGCGATGATAAATTCCAAATTCCAACTGCCATGCATCCAGCTCGCCATAGACTGAGAGCGCGGTCATGATCCCTTGCTGCAAATGACGGGCTTCGTGGATGATCAAGGTTTTGATGCGCAGATCATCGAAGGGTGTCTCATAGGTGTAATACTTCGAATTCAAACGGATGTTGCCAAACAACGTCCAATACGCGCCGATACTGGGACGGGCCTGCCTGAAACCG
>DATHTL010000043.1:0-19381 GCA_035463255.1 Anaerolineales bacterium
CATTACCATGGAATATCTGCCACATCTGAAACTGGAAAGGAAGGAAACGATTGCGAATGGTGACCCGATCTGTTCCTTTCGATATATTCAGAAAGCCAAGGATATCGTTTGAGGCTTATGAGGTTCGTGATCGATCAAAAATGTTACCATTCGGTGCGTGCGCCTAACAATGCGTGCAGGCGGACTTGGTGGTACGCGCCGCGAAAAAACCGCCGCCTCGGCGATTGCTTTTTTCCGTTTCGTTGGCTGGCTCTCCCACCAAGCCGCTAACGCTTGCTGCCAACTGCAATGACATCTGTTACACCCTTTGCAAGCTGGAATCATCGAAAATACGGCTAGATTTGGCATTTTCTGATGATTTGGACATGTAACACATGTTGTTGCAGTCCACACTTGCCGTTAGCCGCATAAATCCTGATTACAAACAAGGACTCCCCTATCGGCAGAGGAGTCTTTGCTGTCCGTGTGAATAGGATATTTCCCGCGATTATGCTGTTGCTTTTGCGAGAGGAGTCACAGGATCTTTACGGCGTAACAACCAAAAAGCGTAACCGGCTATCACGATTGACCCAAGAAGATAAATCGCCATCTCAATATTTGAATAGACGACACCTGCATGACCAAATCCCTTGGCTAACTTTTGCGTAAAATCAACCAGCATATGGACGATGATTAACGGCCATAGCGCATTGGTCTTTATATAGGGGGCCGCCAGGCCGAAGCCACCAAGAGCCGCGAAGAATATTTGTACAATGGTTAGAGCTATTGACTGACCAGCAAAGATATTTCCAAGGTGGAGAAGTCCAAAGATTGCCGAGGCGATCAGAGCCCCTTGTATTGAGCCCCGCGGTAGAAATAAACGCAACACGATCCCTCGAAATGCAATTTCCTCGGAAAAACCAATTGCTAGAGTAAAGAGCAAGGCCAGCCCAATTTGAACAGGTTCAGTGAGATGAATACCAGATGATACAAGGATCAGAAGAGGTGCGATTAAAAGAGGGAGAAAGAGTAAACACTCTCTCCAACTAGGGATACGCGTTAGGCCAATCTCATGCCACCACCCGAATGCGGCAAGTAAAATGATTGCATAAATACACAGCAACATCTGGGCAATCACATAGCTGCCATTCTCGGGCAAAAATGATAGGCGATCTATCCAAGGACTGATTTGCTTGAAGCTGAACTCGGTAATCATCCACCAACTCAAAGTGATGAGTAGGGCTGATAATAATGGTCTTTGGGTAAGTGCATTCTTCATGTTGGATCTCCAAGAAAGATATCAAACTCTACTTTCTTTATCGTATCGCAGGCTCCTGGAAGGTCTCCTAGTCAGCGGTAGAGTCTTCCATTGGTCAAGTGGATAGGTTATCCGAAGAGTCGCCTAATGAGAAAGTTCACATATTCAGAATATAATCAAAGTGATTGAGACGCTTCAAAAAGAAGTGCCCAAAGAAATGCGGCTAACACAGCGTTCTCAGAAACAGCTAGATGGGAGTGAGCTGGAAGCCAAACTTGGCTGCTTTCTTGTGTAAATACTTGAGTTGCTGCTCGCGGTAGTGCTGTTCAGACCGGGACACACTCAGCGGTTCATATTCCACTTTGTACTTCAACATCTTGTAGACCACCCGGGCCATGAGGTGGGCAGTAGCCACCGCTGCCTGTGCGGGTCCAAGCCTGGTCTTCTGCCTGCGGTAGAAAGCACCAAAGACACAATCTGCTCGCATCACCGAGCGTGCTGCCATACGAAATGCCTGTCCTGCCCGGTTGTGGATCTTGAGGGTGTTGTTCTTCAAGACTTTGCCACCGGAGATCTCCTTCTTCGGAGCCAATCCCAGCCAGGAGCAGAAGTGCTTCTCGGTGGGAAACTTCTGCATATCGGTGCCCACTTCCAAGGCAATGGTCTGTGCCAGGGAAGCACTCACGCCATGCACTGCCGTGAGATCCACGCCACAAATGCGCTTCAAGTGTTTGCGGACCTGGACATTTTTCGGTGCATTTTTGCTGTACGAATTTCGCTTCTGTGGAAGTTCAGGGAGATCTGAGTGTATCCAGTTCGGGCGAACTGCACTGTAAGTACGTTCGATCTCTGAATCACAGGCTTCGAGTTGCTTGGTGTAGAAGTCATAGAATTCTAAGGATTGCTTCAAGATGAACAGGTGCTCCACTCGCCAGGTGCCTGTGAGAGCTTTGGCAATCTCCTGCTCATCCTTTTTGCAACGGTAGTTGCGCAAAGTTGCCAGTTGATGGGGATCGCGCTCGCCTGCCACAATGGCGCGGATCATGGTTTGCCCGGTTTCGCCAGACACATCGCGCAAGGCCTGGGACAGCTGGATGTTCATTTGCAACAAAGCTTTCTGCATGTGAAGAATATGCGGAGCTCGGTGCTGGATGAGTTGGGCGCGATGGCGCAGGAGCGTGCGCAGAGCAACCAGGTCCGCTTCCGGGCGAAACGAGCTTTCCAGTAGTCCGTATGAATGCAAAGTCTGGATCCACTGGCAGTCCACCACATCGCTCTTGCGCCCGGGTACTCTCCGAAAAGACCGTGAGCTAACACCTGCACTTGCGTACGGTGCAAGTGTGAGATGGCAGTGAAAGCCTCGTCTCTCCAACTCCTCAAACAGAGGGATCCAGTACACGCCCGTGCTTTCCATCGCCACCGTTTGCACCCCATGTTCTGCAAGCCATTTTCCAATGGCTTGCAAATCCACGGTGTAGCTACCAAACGAACGCACCAGTTGCATCCCTTCCCCTCCAGGTACGCACACCATGATCTCATGCGCACCCACATCTGCCCCAGTGGCATGCGCATGCACCTGGCTCATCCCCGCAAACGGTCTGGCTTCTGCCATGCCCATATTGGGTCTACTGAGTCTGCTCATCCTGACCTCCTCTGGGCAGACCCCATCACTTAAGTTATATAGCTTTCTCATCGGGGTTGGCGCGTATCCGCGCCACCACCAGTGCATACATCATAGTGACCGGCAACCACGGTGCACCACGGGAGCTCACAGGCTCACCACTGCTAACGTACGGCTTCTTGTCTGCCTTTCGGGAGTATACTGTCTTTGCGCGGCTGTTTCTGTTCGTGAAACAGGAGGACTTCTCCTGCTGAGGTGCACCTGACGTGTGGGACTGCCGCCCCGCTTTGGCGGGGACGGCGTGCGGCATTTTCGAGCATTTCGCAAAGCGTGGCTTCGAGTTTTTCCTGCTCCCAAGCAGAATCCACGCCCGCCCACACGCAGGTAACGCAAGCCGCTCAGCAGTCCCTTGCACAAAAATCACCTGCGGGTGAAAATAGTGGGTGGATAAAACTTTTTCATGGCACTAATCATTTTCGACTTTGACGGTGTTCTTGCAGATACTCTTGATGACCTAATTCAGTTTGGTCAGGAAGTTTGTGATGAGCTAGGTGTAAAGCACGTTGTAAAAAAAGAGGATCTAAGCAATCTTGAGATTATGTCCTTTGCGTCATTCGGGCGGACATGCGAAGTCCCTGAACATCTTGTAGCTGAATTTGTCCAACGTTGTTTGAAGCGCTTTGCCAAAAAGAAATCCCCGCCTGCCATTTTCAATGAGTTGAGTACGATTGTTAGAAATCTTTCCATCAATAACACGATCGCCATTATCACAACGAATTCATCGCAGAATGTAAATGCTTTTCTTGTCGAACACGGTTTGAGCGGGTGTATTCATGCCGTATATGGAGTAGATTCGCCAGGGTCCAAGGCAGAGAAAATATCAATTGCGCGGAATCGGTATTCGGCAGGCACAAAGCCAGAAACAGTATTTATGGTGGGAGATTCGTTAAGCGACATCCGTGCAGCAAAAGAGACCGCAACGACAAGTATTGCAGTAACCTGGGGACATCAGAGTTTAGAATATTTGCTTAGCGGTGATCCCGATCATGTAGCTAATTTTCCCCACGATCTTATTGAGATCATTGAAAGATAAAATGAGAAATGTGTCTTTTCATGCTCAGAGTCCACGCCCGCCCACCAGCGGGCAACGCGAGCCGTTAGCCTGCCTAGTCTTTACATAAGTGAAGAAATTGATAGGAACAAAAGATGAGTCGCAAAGTTCGACGGGTTCATTACGAACTTGATCCGAAAGATGTCAAGAAGTTACAGCCTGAAGAGCTCAAAGTCATCTTGCGCGGGGCAGATGAGCTAATCGGTAGTGGTGGGCGCAGCTTACTTGTAAAAATCTTGAAAGGTTCTCATGCCCAAGATGTGCTCCAGCATCATCTCGAGCAATGTCCGGTTCACGGCTACTTTCACCACCTGTCGGCAGAAGAGATTTTGGCCAGAATTGATCGAGCTATCCTGGATGGCTACTTGAAAGTTGTGTACGACTATCGTTTACCTGTCTTGGTCTTCACTGATGCGGGATGGGAGATTGAGAAAGAGACCTTTGCCAACGAGTTACTTGCAGGGCTTGACGAACTCCTAACGACCAAGCAACCACCATACGACATGAGCTATTTGAAGGATCGCAACCGTTCACTGATTTGGTGTCTGTTGGATAAAATTGAAGCAAGTGGAAATCCAAAGTACTTGCCTTTGCTCGAGGCATGGGAGCAGATTGATTATAAGAAGATCAAACTGCGAATTGAACAGGTGATACGTGCGATAAAAGCCGCAGGCTAACACCGCGTGCACCCCTGAAGCAAGCGCCGGGACCCTGCGCAGCCCGACCCCCGCAAGAACACCCGGGCTATAGTGGTGGGACTGCTGCCCCGCTTTGGCGGGGACAGCGTGCGCACGCCCTATGGGCAGTCAGGCAGTTTGCGTGGCTTGGAGTTGATTCCGTTAAAATGGCGTTATCTCGTCCCGGGAGAACGCCGGGATGGTTTCCGATCCCGCCCACCAGCGGGTACCCCGGCAAACTACGCCGGGGCTTACGCAAACCATTGGGCGGCAGGATAAGTAGGATCTCGTACAATGTTCACATCAAAGCCAAACCGTGGAAGAATATTCCAAGTCACTCAATATTTATCTCTTATCTATGTTATCTTCATCACTTCATGGTTTATCTTGTGGTTGACGGTTGGGGACAAAAGCTGGTGGCTGACCATCCTTAACACGATTGTTCCATGTCTCTTTCTACCTACGCTGCTTCTGCTTTTTCTTTTCATTCGGATTCGTAGTCTCAGAGTTGTATTTCAACTGCTTATACCAGTTTTGATTTTCGGCACGATGTACTCTCCGTATTTGTTCCCTCGTACAACAAAAACCAATGGAAATCCCAACCTAAGCGTCATTACTTACAATGCTCTTTTTAGCAATACACACTATGATAATGTAGCTCAGGTGATACTTACATATCAGCCAGACTTTGTCACTTTTCAGGAAATCCAGCCAGTCATGATGGAGCAACTGAAACAGCGGCTTGGTGATGTCTATCCTTATTCCATTATGGGTCAAGAACATTCATTTGGTACAACAGCCATTTTTAGTCGCCACCCAAGCATCAACGCCTACACACTAGATTTAGGAGTCGGCGGCACCGCGGTTGTTTGGGAAACACAAATCAACCAGAAAATAATAAAGGTCATTTCTGCGCATCTGTTATATTATGGTCTGGAACGGGTAAACGTATCTGACATGCCAAAAGCAATCATGGAAGATACAGTTGCCCAGAATATGCAAGCGCAATTAATCATCGATGAGATTCATAAGTATGAGGGGATAGTTATCCTTGGATGTGACTGCAATAGCAAGGAAACTTCCAGTTCTTATCGGATCTTGGCGAATACACTTAATAACTCTGCCCGAGCAGCAGGTTGGTCGTTGTTCGGAAAAACGCCTGAGAACACAAAGTATGATAGGAATATTCAACACATAGACTACGTTTTTTATCGAGGTGAGTTAGAGCCATTCCAAGTGGTAACGATAAAGAATAGCGGTGGGTCAGACCATTCACCAATCTTAGCATTATTGGAAATGAAAAGGTAAATGCAGTGAAGAAACTCGTCCCTTAAAATAACTGCCGCCCAACAAAGTGTGCACCGGACGGCTGGAACTCGGCGCGTTTTTGGGCTTTTTCTAAGCTTTGGAGGTTCCCGCTTCCCAGCCTGGTTCTCCCCAGCCGTGCCCTGCAGGGGCATAACGCAAACCGTTGGGCAGCTTCTAGATGACTTTTAGGAGTAAGAAGTATGGCTACCCTCCATTTGATGGTTGGGCTTCCTTGTTCAGGGAAAACAACGCTAGCACAAAAGCTTGAACATGAACTACCGGCGCTTCGATTGACACTGGATGAGTGGCACATACGCTTCTTTGGTCAAGATGCCGAAGAACCAGAACACGATGCTCGGCATCGCCTAATCGAGGCTATACTCTGGAATATAGCTCGGAGGGCGCTGGAATTGGGAACGAATGTGATCCTCGATTACGGTTTTTGGGCGCGAGAAGAACGCGAGGAGTATCGGTTGCGTGCGAAGCAACTTGGGGCGAGTAGCGAAGTACACTATCTCGATGTGCCGGCGGATGAGTTATTGAGGCGGCTTGAGAAAAGGAATTCGCGGCCTTCAGAGGAAAGTTTTCTTATTTCCGAGGAAGCGATGAAGCCTTGGATTGCTTTCTTCCAAAAGCCGACACTTGATGAGCTTGAGCGAAGAGAGTAAAAGAAAATGTCAACGCTGCCCAACACAGTGTGCAGCTGACTTGGGATATGCGCCGCACGCCCTACGGGCAGTCAGGTACTTTTCTTGGCTTGAGGTTGGTTCCGCCAAAGTGGCGTTGTCTCGTCCCGGGAGAGCGCCGGGATGGTGCCCAATCCCGCTCACCAGGGTGCTACGCGATACCCCGAAGGGGCATAACGCTCACCGTTGGGCGGCAGAAAGAAAAGACAAAGCGATGATTACAGAGTTGTTGAGAAACCGTTTCAGTGTCCGCAAGTTTCAAGACAAGCCTATTCCCGATGACGTTGTACAGGGTATGTTGGAGGCTGGACGCCTATCTCCCTCTGGTGGGAACGAGCAGCCCTGGGCTTTTGGCGTTATTACCGACTGTAACTTGATAGCCCAGATCGTAGAGATGGCCTACCGACAGGAATGGATTGCGAAAGCCCCGCTCTTGATTGTACTCTGCACGGTTGGTGTGGGTGATGAGCGGGGTGGGCGTGACATCCAGAAGCATCGATTTCCAGAATACAGAGAGGTCATTGAGAATATGGATCAGGATCTATATTGGGCATTGAACCAGGAGGAGCATCAAACCAAGATAGCGGGTACACATATGGCATTGGTTGCGCTAGAACACGGTGTTGGTTCCTGTTGGGTTTCGCGGTTTGACGTGAAGCGCCTGGCAAAGCTGCTGAACATGCCCCGGGGTTACATGCCTTCTGAAATTCTGGTCCTGGGCTACCCTGAGGAGGAGCGCAAGATAACCAAGAAGAAGGAGTTAGATGAAGTTGTCTTCTACAACACCTTTGGATGACAGCGTTTGGCCCAGGAGCAACAATCTAGGGACGGCCGCCCAACAAAGCCCCGCCTCGCGAGATCTTCGACGTGCACCCCGACCCCCGAAAAGCGCTGGTGTCACCCTGGCACTGCCCCAGGGCACACCTGTCCTGGCCCCAAAGGGGCGGTGCCAGGGAGTGTTGTGGTGAGAGTCACCGCGCGTTTTCAGGCGTTTTGCCTGGCTTGAAGCTGGTTCCGTCAAAGCGGCGGTATCTCATTCCGCCCACCAGAGGATAACGCCAACCGTTGGGCAGAAGGAACGCATAGGAAACTAACGAATGATATTACCAGAGAAGCGGGACCCCAGGTTCATCACCATACGCCGCGGGGGGACGCTCACAGACTCTGACCATCAGCTGCTCGCCCTGTGGGCCGCAACGTGTGCGGAACACGTCCTGCACCTGTTCGAGGTGACGCAACCTTCAGACCCGCGGCCTCGCCAGGCGATCGCTCAGGCTCGGGCATGGGTGCGCGGCGAAATCACGATGACGCAAGCCCGAATTGCTGCCGGTCACACCATGGCAGCAGCCAGGGAGTTGCGCGGAGCTGCAAGAGAGGCGGCATATGCAGCCGGACAGGCTGCGGCGGTGGCACATGTTGCGGCACATGAGTTAGGCGCAGCCGCCTATGCAATAAAGGCAGCACGGGCAGCCGTCGCTGAGAGTGAACGGGACAAGGCAGGTCGCCTGGAGTGTCAATGGCAACGTGAGCAGCTGCCGGATGCGATTCGCAATCTTGTTCTGGACGATCAGCGGTGGCGAAACGAAATCTGCTGGTTCGTATTCGATTGCTGACCGGGCAACCCAGCACGCTGCATCTGCCCAACAAAGCCCCGCCTCGCGGGATCTTCGACGTGCACCCCGGCAGCGAACGCCGGGGCGGAGCCTGCCGGACAACTGGGACTCGGCGCGTTTTTTGAAGCTGTTTCTGAGCTGTGAAAGTGTCCCGTTTCCAAGCTTTCTCTCCCCAGCCGTGCCCACCCAGCGGCATACCCCAGTGTGCTGGCGCAAACGCGAGCCGGCAGGCTGATCGATATCATCAAGTGAAAGGATCTGCGAATGCACAGGAATAGCTACCTGATCAATAGATCAGATCTACTTGCAACAATCGTGGAAAAAATAGAAGCCTCATATTCCGAAGATATCTCTCTCATGATCTGTTACGGTTCCTATATTACCGGTGAATATGGTGGAATGTCTGATATAGATTTCTTTTTTGTTCCAAAAACGAACAGGGGGTACGAGCTCGGGCACCAGTTTATACTCAACAATATTGGATATGACCTGTGGCCCGTCTCATGGGAAAGACTGAACAGCCTTTCCAGGCTGGAGGATCAGCCTGTGTCAATTTTGATGGATGGAGAAGTGATTTTTGCGTCATCCGAAGAGGATCTTCGCAGGCTGGAGGATTTGAAAGACAACTTGAAGCATAACCTGAATAATCAAGTGGTTGTCAACAAGATGTCTGCGAGGTATATAGAGAAAGCAAAAGCCATCTATGTTGATCTGCAAAACCGCGAAAGTGATATGTTCTTTATTGATGCGATGAATGTCGCTGAGACTCTTCTGGTTGCAATCGCCACCCTGAACGGCACTTACGTTAAAAAGGGACTAAAAAGAATCGAAAATGAGCTTGATAGATCGCTGATGGTACCAGCCGGATTTCTGGAAAACTACAAAAAACTGATCAGAACAACCAGCAAAGCCGAAGTACAACACATCGTAAATGAACTGATCGTTGAAACAGATAAGATCTATAAATCAAAGTTTGAACCTGATAAAGAGAATGTGGTCGCGTCTGAACTGGCGGGTTTTTATGAGGAATTTAAGTCAACCTACAATAAACTTCTACTCGCCTGCGATGAGAAAAATTATGAAAGCGCGTATTATGCAGGTTTTATGATTGATCGAGAAACGCAATTCTTCTTAACCCGCTACACGGGTCCAGGAACATTCCCAAACCTCATCAATGAGGTATTAAAAAACGATTTCGAAACCGTTCGAGCCAAGTGTCTCGAACATGAACGACAACTGATGAAACTGTTGGATAAGAACGGCATCGGAATACATGCCTATAAGGACAGCAAGGAGTTTAGAGGGTTTTTTATCGAGACGACAACCTGACAAAGTGCGCTGCGGTTCGGCGGCCAAGAGAAACGTATAATTGTAATCATGAGCAAAAAAGAGAATAAGAATAAAAGTGATGTAGCTATATATACAATAGGGCATTCCAATAGAGAAATCAATGAATTTATTGAGTTATTGAAGAAGAATAAGATCGAAGCACTCATCGATGTCAGGAAATTGCCAGGCTCTACCAAGTACCCTCACTTTAATCAAGATGAGTTATCACAATCATTAGCATCTGCTGATATTCTTTACATCCACTTAAAGGAATTAGGAGGGAGAAGAAAGCCAAATAAAGATTCTATCAATACAATATGGAAGAATAAGTCATTCCAGGCATATGCTGATTATATGGGTACAGCCGAATTTCTTAAAGGCATAGATAGTCTGCTGGAATATGCGAACAAGAATCGAACAGCCATCATGTGCTCAGAAGCAGTATGGTGGCGATGCCATCGAGCATTAATCGCTGATTATCTGAAATCTGCCGGTATAGATGTTCACCATATTATGAGTCCTACTTCAAATCAGCTGCATCCTTTTACTTCAGCAGCGAGGATCAGAGATGGCAAACTTTTTTATTATGAATAGAGCAAGAAGAGCGTACCTTCAGTTTAGCGGGTAACGCACCCGTTGGCATCTCTTGATGTACGCGAAAGGAAACGTCACGTGCCGCCTAAAGCACTCGGTATTGAACAGATCCTGACTATTCTTGCAGAAGGGCCGCCGCGGCTCGCAGAATTTACCATCGGCCTGACTACAGCTCAACTGCATGCCACTCCAGGACCCGGTGAGTGGTCCGCGAATGAAGTGCTCGCCCATCTACGTGCGTGTGCCGATGTCTGGGGTAACTGCATTGCAGCAATCACCAACCAGGACAGGCCGACGATTCGGGCTGTCAATCCCAGGACATGGATCCAGGGAACAGATTATCCTGAGCAGGAATTTCGGTCCTCCTTGCAAGCCTTTACTGCGCAGCGCACTGCACTCCTGGCAGTTTTGGAATCTTTAAGCCCAGAAGATTGGTCACGTTCGGCGGTCGTAACGGGCGCGGGAAAGCCACTTGAGCGGAGCGTGCACTCTTATGCACAGTGGATGGCAGAACATGAGCGCCCGCACGTGAAACAGATCAAACGCATTGCCGCCACGATGCGCAATCAACAATGACTGGCATTTATTGATCGGAGAAACGTGTCATGAATGGATCACAGGTGATTGCTCTATATGACCAGGATCAAAGAAGAGATGTGGAATATCCCGATATGCGACGGGAAGTCATCCCCCGCGTAGTACGACATATCGATATCTCCCATGCGGGAGAAGGGATGATTAGTTACAGTCAGTTGGATCAAGCCAATGCTGATGATACGATCCGCGAGCAGGTGAGCTATTTTCAAAGCATCGCTCAGGATTTTGAATGGAAACTTTATGATTACGATCAGCCACCTGACCTGAAAGACAGGTTACGATCCTACGGGTTTGTCGTCGAAGAAGCAGAAGCGATCATGATACTTGATCTAGAAAATGCCCCGGCGTTCTTCTGGCAACCCGTCCGCCATGATTTGCAACGGATCACCGGTCCAGAGAGACTCTCGGATGTGCTGACAGTTCAACAGCAGGTTTGGAACGAAGAATTTTCTTCGCTGAGGCGCTTCCTGGGAAACGCTCTCAGCAAGTATCCGGAGCAGATGAGCGTGTATGTGGCGTATGTGAATGAGCAACCCGCGAGCGCAGCCTGGACGTATTTCCCAAAGCACAGTCAGTTTGCCAGCCTGTGGGGAGGGTCCACGGTGAGCGGCTTTCGGCAGCAGGGGCTCTATTCGGCTCTTTTAGCAGTGCGGGCACAGGAGGCGAAAGCTCGCCAGGTGAAATATCTTACTGTGGATGCGAGCCCGATGAGTCGTCCTATTTTAGAAAAGTTTGGCTTTGAAATGATCGCCTACTCGTATCCCTGTCACTGGAAATGCAAGCCCAACGAATACAATGATGCCGTCTCTCAGAATGCGTAACAAGGAGATTGCTTTTGGCCCGATTTGGATCTGACCCGCTGGCTTTCTTTAATGCCGTATACGAAGACACTCCCCCCTGGGACATTGGCGCGCCTCAACCTGCCATGTCCGCGCTGCTTGCGAAGTATCCGCCCACAGACCCGGTGCTCGATGTCGGTTGTGGTTCTGGCGATCTCTCGCTTTATCTTGCGCAGCTCGGGCACCGGGTTGTCGGGATTGATTTTGTGGAAGCTGCTATTACACAGGCGCAGCAAAAGAAAAGCTCACTGCCTCCCCATGTAGCACGTCTGGTGAATTTCCAGGTAGCGGACGCTTCGAAACCATCCCTCCTTGGAAAGCAGTTCGGGGCAGTTGTAGACTCTGGATTCTTCCACCTGTTCGATCCCGAGGAATGTGATTTGTTGGTTGACGAACTCGCAAAAATATTACCGCCCGGGCGTCGATATTACATGCACGAGTTCGCGATCGAATTCCCGGTCTCGGGTATGCCACGCCAGATCACTGCAGAGGAGATACAGGCACGCTTTACAACAGATAAACGATGGCATATCAAAGAAGTCGAACAGGTAGAATTCCTGAGCCGCGTCGCGCCTCCGGTGCCGGCAATCTGCGCGTGCATGGAACGGCTTTTTGAATAAACAGCGATGAAAAACATTGAGCTCTGGAGACCGACATGAGCCGGGGTGCTTCTGCCTTTATAAACTCGTTGATTTTGTTCCTTACAGCCAGGGAGAAACAATGACAATTCTGACGTTGTCTCAAGCCAGCACGATCGTAGATACCGCGCTTGCCGAAGCGCGCAGGAGAAACTTTGCTCCGCTCGCGGTTGCCGTGGTGGATTCAGGCGGGCACCTGGTAGCCTTCAAGCGGGAGGATGGGGCCAGCTTTGCCCGGTTCGACATCGCCTATGGAAAGGCGTGGGGAGCAGTGGGGATGGGATTCGGCACGCGCGAGCTCGCCGAGCGGGCAGCCCGATTCCCTGCGTTCGTCACAGCGATTTCCACCGCCACACAGGGACGTATGATCCCATCTCCAGGCGGCGTGCTGATCCTGCACTCTGACGGCCAGGTGATCGGAGCGGTTGGCATTTCGGGCGATATCGGCGACAACGATGAAATCTGTGCCATCACCGGGATCGAGTCCGCCGGGTTCTCAGGGCGCCCGGGATCGCCTCCCCCATAGTCGTCAAAGTCACGAATCCTTCATCCATATAACAGCACAGATTTTCACTCGTTAGAGTCAATATCAACGGGTTCAGTATCGTTTTGAGGGGGACCGCTGCGCATATAAGCTCCCACGAAGAAAACAATTTAATGTTCGCAGATATTTCCTGAGCACAGCGTGTATCACATCATTTACTTTGACATTTGACGCTCACACGCCGCGCTGAGGGAAATTCTTATTTTGGAGGCTAAATGTCTACTGTTCACCAGATCTATCTTCCGTCCGACCCGGCTGTCAACGCCGAGATGACGAAAGGTTCCGTCTTTTTCATCGGCACGGCGACGGTCATCCTGCGCTACGGGGGCCTTACCATTCTTACCGATCCGAACTTCCTGCACGCCGGGGGTCACGTCCATCTAGGCTACGGCCTGACCGCCGAGCGGCTTACCAACCCCGCCATCGAAATTGAAGATCTGCCGCCGCTGGACTTTTGCGTCCTTTCACACTATCACGGCGACCACTTCGACCAGATGGCGGAGGAAAAGCTTCAGAAAGATCTGCCGATCATCACCACCGGCCATGCAGCGAAAGAGCTGGAGTTCCGAGACTTTACTGCCGTGACGGCCCTCAACACCTGGGAATCGGTTACGCTGACGAAAGGCGCGTCGCAAGTGCAGGTGACATCCATGCCGGGGAAGCATGGCCCTGCAGGTGTCGAGGCTTTCCTTCCAGATGTGATGGGCAGCATGCTCGAGTTTCAGAACGGAACTGGACGGGTGAGCCTCCGGCTATACATCACCGGTGACACGCTGGTGTACGATGACCTGAAAGAGATCCCGAAACGTTATCCAGAGATCGACCTGGCGCTCTTCCATCTCGGTGGGACCAAGATCATGGGCATTCTGCTCACCATGGACGCCGAACAGGGTGTGGAGGCAATGCAGATCATTAACCCGCGCGAGGTTGTTCCCATCCATTACAACGACTATGAGGTATTCAAATCATCGCTGGAGGAGTTCAAGAGCGCGGTCGCGGCCGCCGGGCTGGAAAGCCGCGTGCGATACCTCAGCCACGGCGAAACCTATGAATTTGAAGTACCGGAAAGCAGGTTGTAACTGCGGTGAAAACCTTATTTCTTACGTGAATCTTAACGCACCATCTACACAGGTAATCTTTTAGCTTGTTCTCACATCAGGGAGATAGAATTAACAACAGGAAAGATTGACTCACTCAGGAGGTCGAAATGACAACGTTTACCAAGCCCTCAGATGCAGAGCTGCGCCAGCGCCTCTCTCCGCTGCAGTATGAGGTCACCCAGCACGAAGGCACCGAGCGCCCGTTTTCGAACGAATATTGGAACAACAAGCACGACGGCATCTATGTGGACGTGGTCTCGGGCGAGCCACTCTTTAGCTCCCGGGATAAGTATGACTCAGGCACTGGCTGGCCCAGCTTCACTCAGCCGCTCGAGCCGGAAAATATCTCCACCCGCACGGACTATAAGCTCTTCATGGCCCGCACCGAAGTCCGCTCGAAGCATGCCGACTCTCACCTCGGCCATCTCTTTGACGATGGCCCCGCGCCCACGGGCATGCGCTACTGCATGAACTCCGCGGCGATGCGCTTCATTCCGGTGGAACGATTGGAGGAGGAAGGATACGGGCAGTATCTGTCTTTGTTCAAGGATAAGGAGTAAGCTCGGGTCCTTGCCGCCGGAGATGGCGGCTTACACAAAGATAAAACAGTCCCGCCGGTATGGCGGGACTGTTTTATGGTATGTCAGACGAAGCGTACGAAGAATGACATTTTGTGGTCTTGTTTTGTTATCTTAAATAGAGCTCATTAAACTCGCGCAATCTCTCGGCCAGGCGCAGACTCATATCCTCTTCTTTCATTCGCCATTCCCAGTTGCCGCCCAGGCGCGAGGGATAGTTCATGCGCGCCTCGGTGCCCAGGCTGAGAACATCCTGCATCGGCGCCACCGCGTACACTGCGACCGATGACCAGACGCCGCGGATCAAATCCCAGGCGAAATCCGATCCGTCGCTGTTCAGGTAGCGAAGGGCAAATTTTTGCTCCTCTTCGGGCGCGGAGTCGAACCAGCCGCAGGCTGTGTCATTGTCATGGGTGCCAGTGTAGGCGACACAATTCGTGATGTAATTGTGAGGCAAGAAGGGATTATCGGGCCCGCTGAACCCGAATTGAAGAATTCGCATGCCGGGCAAGTTGAAACGATCACGCAATTCAACCACATCCGGGGTGATCACGCCCAGGTCCTCAGCGATGATGGGCAGTGTGCCATTGGATCCGCCTAGCTCACGCGCGATCGTGGTGAAGAAATCTTTCCCAGGGCCGGTCATCCATTGGCCGGTTTCGGCGGTCGGGGCGCCATAGGGAATCTCGTAGTATCCGGCAAAACCGCGAAAGTGATCTAATCGCACCACATCCACAAACTGCAGCACAGAGCGGAAGCGCTCCAGCCACCAGGTATATCCCGATTGCCTGTGCACATCCCAGCGATAGAGCGGATTGCCCCACAACTGTCCTGTAGCGGAAAAATAATCAGGCGGCACGCCTGCAACAACAGTCGGCAGGCTATTTTCGTCCAAGAAGAAAAGATCAGGGTTTGCCCAGGCATCCGCGCTGTCGTAGGCAATAAAGATCGGAATATCGCCGATAATCTTGATATCGCGTTCGTCGGCATAATCACGAAGTTTGTTCCACTGGCGGAAGAACAGGAATTGATAAAACGAATGGCGCCGGATATTTTCTGCCTGTTCCTCGCGCGCCTGGTCCATCGCTGCTTCTTCGCGCTTGCGCAGGGATTCGTCCCAACCACTCCAGGCGCCTCCGCCGTTGGCTTCCTTCAACGACATGAAGAGGGCATAATCGTCAAGCCAGGAAGCATTGTTCGCACCGAAGCGCTCGAATTCATCCAGTAGATCATCCGAGGCGGTGGAGAGGCGGGAAAAGGCGGTTTCGAGCAGCGTAAGCTTCCACGGGATGAGTCGACCGTAGTCTATGCGAGAAGCGTTGAAGTCTGGCATCTCATCCAAATCCTCTTTGGTCAACAAGCCATCCTCGATCAGATCATCGAAGCTGATGAGATAGGGATTCCCTGCAAAGGCAGAGAAACACTGATAGGGCGAATCGCCGTAACCGGTAGGCCCCAGCGGCAGCACCTGCCAGAGTTTGCAGCCGGTGGCGGCAAGCCAGTCCACAAAGTGATAGGCCTGCGGCCCAAGGTCGCCGATCCCATATGGTCCCGGCAGGCTGGTGGAATGCAGCAAGATGCCCCCTGAGCGGCTAAAGGATTTCATTTGGCTTTCTCCGCGTTTCGATGTATTGATCTGCACGAACAACCGATCCTTCATAATCAGACTTGATCACGTCCGTCCCCACCTGTCCCTCGGGTTCCACCACACATCCCGCGGGGACCGTGGAGTTCTTTCCCACAAGTGCCAGCTTAATGTTTGGATCTGCCACGCCCCAGCCGATACGCGCGTTTTCCTCCACGTGGACCCGTTTGTCGATAATGGCGCGCTCGATCACCGCGCCGCTGTCGATCACGGTGTCGGTACAAATGATCGACTCGCGCACGACCGCGCCCGGACGAACCACTACCCCCGGAGAAAGGACGCTGCTCTCCACGCGCGCATTGGCGCCGACATAACACCCGTTGCAGATCATGCTGGCATAAACATGCGCATCTGCAGGGATACGAGCGGGCGGATACTCTTCCGTCCGGGTATGGATGATCCAGCTCCGATTGTAGAGCTTGAGTTTCGGGGACGGAGAGAGCATATCCATATGCGCCTGCCAGTAGGACTCCGCCGTGCCAACATCCATCCAATAGCCGGTGTAAGGGAAGGCAAACACCCGGGCCTCAGATTTCAGCAGCCGTGGAATCACATTCTTGCCGAAGTCATGGGATGATTCCGGGTCCATCCGGTCCTCCCAGAGGATTTTATCCAGCAACTCCCTGTTGAATAGATAGACACCCATATTGGCGAGATTGGAGGGGGGGGTAGATGGCTTCTCGAGGAAGCTCGTCACGCGATATTTGTTATCCGTCGCCAGGATACCGAAACGAGAAGCCTCTTCGATCGGAACATGGATCGTGCCCATGGTCAGATCTGCCTGCTGATCCATGTGGAATGAGATCATCGGCTCGTAGTCCATGGTGTAAATGTGGTCGCCCGAAAGGATCAGCACCAGGTCCGGAAAATCTCGCTTGACAAAACTAAAGTTCTGTTGGACGGCATCGGCGGTGCCCGCGAACCAGTCGGAGTCATTGCGCGCCTTGTAAGGCGTGAGGATTTTTATTCCGCCCGTGAAGTCGCGGTTCAAATCCCAGGGCGCGCCGGAGCCGACATGTTCGATCAGGGATTGCGGGCGATACTGCGCCAGAACCATCAGGTCGAAGATACCAGAGTTGACACAATTCGAGAGTGGGAAGTCGATAATTCGATATTTTCCGGCAAAGGGCACGGCCGGCTTTGCCCGCTTCGCTGTCAGCACGCCCAACCGGGAACCTTCACCCCCCGCCAGAATGACTGCTCGTATTTTCATAATTTACCTCAGCCTTCGCGAAGTTTAATGCCGTTCAGACTACGAAGAGGAGCGGCACTTTCTTGAATCAGTTTTTTGTAAAGCTCGAGATATTTTCGCGCCGAATTTGCCCAGGAAAAGTCCTGCGCCATGCCCGCCTTTTGGAGGTTCATCCAGCGGGAGTGGTAAGGATACAACTGCAGCGCTCTGCGCAGGGTGTCGTTGAACGATTTCACCTTCTTATCGACAAAGACAAAACCGGTCTCACTATCGGTCACGGTATCATGCAGGCCGCCGACCGCCCGCACGAGTGGGACGCATCCATAGCGCATGGCAATCATCTGTGAGATGCCGCACGGTTCATAGCGGGATGGCATGAGGAAGATATCCGCACCCCCGTAGATCTGACGGGCCAGCTTCGCATCGTAACGTGTCTCCACGCAAACCCGCCCCGGTAGTTCCTCCTGTAATTGGCGTGCCAACGCTTCGAGCTTGGGATCGCCCGCACCCAGCAGCACCAGCTGCCAGCTCTGCTTCGCCATCATTTTCAATCCCTTGAGGGCGATGTCGATGCCTTTGGCCTGGTCCATGCGGGTCACCATTCCCAGCAGAGGGACATCCGGATCGACCGGCAAACCTACCCGTTCCTGCAACGCGGCTTTGTTGCGCGGTCGCTCCAGGAGGGTCTCGGCGTCATAGTTTGTCGCGAGTGTGGGGTCTGTGCGCGGGTCGAACGAAACGACATCAATTCCGTTCAAGATGCCATGCAGGCTTTCCGTATGGTTTCTGAAAAAGTCCTGCAAGCCGCTGCCAAATTCTTCATGCAAAATCTCATTTGCATACGTGGGTGAGACCGCCACCATCGCATCGGAGGCCCATAGCCCTAGAGGCATCGGCATTACGCGCGCCCACTCGGGCAGGTCCGTGTTGGCAAGCGGCAATCCGTAGTCTTCGAGGATCTCTTTGACATCCGGTCCCAGGAAAGGAAGGTTATGGATGGTGACCAGGGATGCGACGCGGCGCGTCTTTTCGTTCCAGCGTTTGACCAGGTTGCCATAGGCAGCCAGCGCCGTGTGCCAGTCGTTGGCGTGGATGATATTCGGCTCCCAGTTCAGCTGGCGCGGTAACTCGAGTGCAGCCAGCGAGAAAAACGCGTACTTCTCGGCATCCAGCTTGTTATTGGAGGAATAGACCGAACCGCTGGCACGGATCGGATCGCCGCTGATGAAATAAACCGGCATCCCATCCAGTATCCCCTCATACGCCTCCACCTGGACCTCGGACCTGCCGCGCGGAATCGAATAGATCCCCACCGGCCGGAACGTATCCGAGCGGATCACCGAGTGATGCGGCAGGGCAAGCCGCACATCCACTTTAATTTCATCATTCGACAGGGCACGCAGGGCACGTGGCAGGGTGCCCGCTACATCTCCCAATCCCCCAACTTTCACAAAAGGCTCGGCTTCCGCCGCCAGAAAAAGTATATTGATGGTTTGAGGCATGCTGCCAATTGTACAACGAAAATCAAGAGACCCTTAAGTCAATTTGCTGAAATAGCGGCAATTCGTCGCTTGTCTATGGGTCGCGGAAAGTGCTGCAGTTTTGCTTTTTGATGGTAATATTTGGCGCTTTAGAAAGGATGACACGATATATCTGGCGTGTAAGAACACGCCTCCCCGAACGATATATGACTCCCTGCAAGGTGCTTGCACGCGGGAAGATGAACACCTGCATGGTAGAGTTTGAAGATGGGTTCAGGGTAACGACGAGCCGCAACTATGTGATCAAATGGGAGACGATGCAGAAGAGACTGTCAAAGGATAGACAGAAAGACCCTAAAGGTTTTGAAAACCCTTAGGGTCTGGTTGGGTGCCTGATGGGTTTCGAACCCACAACATCCACATCCACAGGAAGATTGTCATTTGAAAAATATGTATTTCCCCGTCAAATCTGTCTAATAGATATGTAGGTTTGCTTTGCGTCACGATAGCCTCCATTTCTTCAAAGTCATCCGCGCTTCGCCCAATCCCTAGAGTTCACTATGCAATATTGGTTGGCTTACTTAATAGATG
>DATHTL010000044.1:0-4219 GCA_035463255.1 Anaerolineales bacterium
TGATGCAATGAATCAAATTGACTCACTGCTTGCGCGGCGGCGTTCTTCGGCATCACAGGATTTTCGTCCGCGCAGTTTGAGCAGCGCGGTCAAACAACTGCCTGAGGCGAATTGGGTGTTGATCTCGGTGCCGGGTCGTTATGCGGCAGGTGTGGCGCGCGAAGCACTCGAGCTGAACAAACATGTTTTTCTGTACAGCGACAATGTTTCGCTGGAAGATGAAATTTCATTGAAGAAAGCCGCGCATAAAAAGGGATTGCTCGTGATGGGCCCCGACTGCGGCACGGCGATCATCAACGGTATTGGCCTGGGCTTTGCCAACCGTGTCCGTCGCGGACCGATCGGGCTGGTCGGCGCTTCGGGGACCGGGCTCCAGGCTGTGACGACTCACATCCACAATCTTGGTAGCGGTATCTCGCATGCCATGGGCACCGGCGGACGTGACCTCAAAGCCGAGGTCGGCGCGATCACTGCCCATCAGGCGCTCGATCTCCTGGCGCGCGACCCGGAGACAAAAGTCATTGTTATCATCTCGAAGCCTCCTTCCCCTGAGGTGGTGACCAAGCTTCTTTCTGCAGCGCAATCCACAGGCAAACCGGTTGTGGTGGATTTCATTGGTTATCCACCACCTGCCAGGAAGCTGGGAAATTTATATTTTGTAGCCAGTTTGAGCGAAACGGCCGAGATTGCTGTAGCGATTGGAGATCAGAGATTGGAGACTGTTGAAAGGTCTCTAGTCTCCAGTCTCTACTTGCGTGGATTATTCTCCGGTGGAACGCTTGCCTATGAATCCATGCTTGGCTTACAGGCGACTCTCTCTCCACTTTATTCGAATGCTCCCATCACCGATCATCAGTTACTGAAAGATCCTCTGCACAGCGAATGTCACACCATCATAGATCTTGGCGATGAGTTCTTTATGGTAGGTCGTCTGCACCCTATGATTGACAATGACCTGCGCATCCGGCGCATGAAACAGGAAGCTGCCGACCCGGAGGTAGGGATGATTCTCTTTGATGTCGTACTGGGGGAAGGAGCACATCCAGACCCGGCGAGTGAGCTGGTGCCAGTCATCAAAGAGATGAAAGACACAGGGAAAATTGAGTTCGTCGCAATCGTTGTGGGCACGGAGGATGACCCTCAGAATACCGTTATTCAAATTGAAAGCCTGAGGGAAGCAGGTGTTACTGTTTTTAGAACGGCAACCGAAGCCGTGCAGCACATTAGTCTACGACTTAGTGGAAGTGAACAAGGTGATAACGTTCCAGTAAACATCGAACACTTAACGCAACCTCTGGCGGCTATCAATGTCGGTCTTGAATCATTTTATGAAAGCCTGACCTCCCAGGGCGCACAAGCCGTGCACGTAGACTGGCGCCCGCCTGCGGGTGGGAATGAAAAACTCGCATCACTTTTGGCGAGGATGAAGAAGTAGAGACTAGAGATTGGAGACTATCGAAGTCTCTAGTCTCTGATCTCAAGTAACCGTGGAGACGATTATGGATATTGATAACGCCAACCAGACCGCCGTTCAACGAATGATGTCCGCTCGACCGATCTTAAAATCTGTTTCCACCGCGCGGGATGTGATCCCTGGCATGAAAGACAATTTATTCCTGCATGCCGGTCCTCCGATCGAGTGGGCGCGGATGTCTGGTCCGCTGCGCGGGGCGATCATCGGCGCGATGCTGTTTGAGGGACTGGCGTCGAACGAAACGGAAGCAACGGCAATGGTAGAGAGAGGCGAGGTGGAGTTCGATTCCTGTCACCATCACGGCGCGGTTGGGCCGATGGCGGGTGTCATTTCGGCTTCGATGAAGGTCTATGTCGTTGAAAATGTGGAGCATGGGAATCAATCCTTTTCCAATCTCAATGAGGGTTACGGCAAAGTTCTACGCTATGGTGCGTATAGCGATGAGGTGTTAAAAAAGCTGCGTTGGATGAATGATGTGCTGGGCAGTGCACTGGCCGACGCGCTGGCCCAATCGAATGGGATCGACCTGCGCGCGCTCATCGCGGAAGCCTTACACATGGGCGACGAAGGCCATAATCGCAACAAGGCGGGCTCGCTACTTTATCTGAAATTGATCTCGCCGCTGATTGCAAAAGTTGTTAAGGACGATGCGGTTGAGTCAGAAGTGCTGCAATTCATTGGGGACAACGCCTTGAGTGTATTGAATCCTGTTATGGCGGCCTGCAAGGCAATGACAGATGCCGCGCACGGAGTTGAATGCAGCACGATTGTCACGACGATGGCGCGTAACGGGACAGATTTCGGAATTCGTGTCAGTGGGCTTGGCGAAAAGGAATGGTTCACCGCGCCGGCGGAGATTCCAATCGGGTTATTTTTCTCCGGCTTTACCCAGGAGGATGCCAACCCGGATATTGGCGATAGCGCCATCACAGAAACGGCTGGTATCGGCGGCTTTGCCATGGCAACCGCTCCGGCAATTGTCACGTTTGTTGGGGGAACACCGAAAGATGCCATGAACGCAACGCTGGAAATGTATGAAATCACGTTCGCCGAGAGCAAATTCTTCACCATGCCCGCCCTCGACTTCCGCGGCACGCCGACGGGCATCGATCTTCGCAAAGTGGTGGAACTGGGAATTACACCGCGCATCAATACCGGGATTGCCCATAAGAATGCAGGCGTAGGTCAGGTGGGGGCCGGGCTGGTAAGACCGCCGATCGAGATATTTGAGGATGCGTTGGTAGCGTTTGCGGAGAAGTATCAGTTGTAATTCGTAATTGGTAAATAGTAATTGGAGGAGTAAGAGGTGTCCGCAACCTTTGAAGATTTAAGAGTATTAAAGTCGGCTGAAGAAATTGCAGACTCTATTTGGAAGCAGGTTGTAGAGTGGGATGAGTTTGCGAAAGATGTAGTAGGTAAGCAAATGACCAGGTCTGCTGATTCCATTGGCGCGAATATCGCGGAGTCGTTTGGGAGATTTAACTTTGGGGAGAAGCTGCAGTTCCTCTATTATTCGCGAGGAAGTATTTTTGAGACCAAATACTGGCTGAATCGGACGCGGATTCGCGGCTTAATGGAAGCAGAGAAAGTGCAGGAATATGTCAATCGTTTAACAGACTTGGCGCGTCAACTGAATACGTTTGTTAGCAGCCTGAAGGCTGTTCGCGCAGAACAAAAGCCAAAGACATCTGCCATTCGAGAAGAGCAGGCGGAGTATTCGGCCATTTCTCTTGAAGAGATTCCTGATCCTTTATTTTCTGAAGACAACCTCAACTGGCTTGGTTCCTAATTACCACTTACCAATTACTCAATTACCACTAATTAAAGGAGTTTGCCATGACCAAAATTTATGATTTATCCCAGGATCTCAACCAAGACTGTTCCTTCTGGCCGTTTTATCCGCCGTTCGAAGTCAAATACATTAAGCGCAAATCGGAGCAGGGGGTCAACGCGCAGTATATTCAGACGTCGAATCACATGGGCACGCACCTCGATGCGCCGAGGCATTTTGTGACGAAAGGCAAGACCATCGATCAGATTCCGATTGAGTGGTGTTACGGTCCCGGCGTGATTGTGGATCTCAGTGATATGCTGGATGATCTGGGACTCTTCACTCCTGAGGATATCGAGAAACGCGCCGATGTGCAGGAAGGCGATATTTTATTTATCCATACCGGCTGGCACCGGTATTCCTTCTTTGGGGAAGAAGCGGATGAGGAGAGATACATCCAGCGTCATCCGGGTCCGCATTACAGCATTTGTGACTGGCTATTGTCGAAAAAGATCCACATCTGGGGCGTGGACATGATCTCAACGGACCATCCGATGAACTTGCCCATCGGTCGCTTCCTCGGCAAAGGCGGGTTGGAGCACTGGCAAAAAGTCCGCGCGAAAACGGAAGCCAATTTTGGCGCGGACAGAATGGAAGAACTCTTCCCCGATTCGGCGTACCAGCTAACGCATAATGCGCTCTTCCCGCACGATTGCATCCACGTAGAAAACCTCGGCGGCGATATCGGCTTGAAGGAACTGCACAATAAACGGATTACGCTGGGTGTCTTCCCATGGAAGTTCAAAGGCGGTGAAGCGGCGTTTTGTCGCGCCGTGGCGTGGGCATGATCTCCAGTCTCTAGTCTCTGTGTTAATCAAGACCCGAGACTAGAGACTGACGACTCGAGACTGGAGACTCTATGGCAACTCGATATTTCGGCGAACGGATCAAACGTAACGAAGACCCGCGGCTGC
>DATHTL010000045.1:0-40068 GCA_035463255.1 Anaerolineales bacterium
CTTTATATGCTACATGCCGATGGGCATCTCTCCACTTGCAAGTTCAGCCGCCTCTCCGAGGTCCCTACACGCTGCCAGGACCCGGCCCCGCGCGTGGATAAGAATCCGGCCCGCCTCGACATGGATATCTTCGGGTTGGCCCATTTCACGCAGATGTCGATCACCAACCCACCCAATTCTGTGATCCTGCTGCTGGATGCCGAAAACCAGAGCATTTTCCGATTTGCGCCGCGCTCGTTTGAGCTACAAAATCAAATCAGCGGTTATGCAGGCAAAGCCAATCGCTTCCCGAACCGATCGGTGAGCGCAATGGCTGTGAGCCCCAATTATGTGCTTTATCTCGCCTTCGGCGATCAGGTATATTTCGCGACCAATCTGCCTTAACAGTATTGGCTTGCCCTGACTTTGCTTTTCCTTATGTAATCTAAGAATCGAGTATGACGTTTTTTAATTCCTTTTTTCGCAGACGAAAAACCTCCTCGAGCGCTCAACACCAACCCATAGTTCTTTCCAACAATCAGGACGAACCGCCGCAGGTGACGGCGCTCAAAACGCTTGTCATCGTCTATGATCCGACGGTGGATCCCGCCCGGGGCAAAAAGCTCTCGGAGTTCATGCGTTGGAATCGCGTGGAAGAGCTTGCCAAAGGATTCATGACCGATATTCTTGAGGTCAGTGGCGGACTGGCGCGCTACCAGATCGTCCAGCGGATCGACGTAGATGCCTTCCCTGCCAAGGTGGATGGCTACCAGTACAATGCGCCAAACTATCTGAATGTCATCCGCGGCGCCTCGCCCCCCTATATGCCACAGGAAGCGAATTATTACGCGATCATCGACCGCTTTGATATCCTGCAGCGGGTCGCCGAGGATCAGATCGATGAAGTCTGGGTCTTCAACTTCCCTCACGCCGGATTCTACGAGTCGATCATGGGAGGCCCGGGCGCGTTCTGGTGCAACGCTCCTCCGCTCAAAAACACGGGGGCATCCGGGCGGCGCTTCGTCATCATGGGCTTCTCGTTTGAGCGCGGCGTTGGAGAAATGCTCGAGAATATGGGACACCGCGCGGAATCGATTATGGAAAAAACGTTTGAGAAACTGAGCGGTGCCGACAACCTCTGGAAGCGCTTTATCCGCTACCAGCAGACAGCACCGGGACAGGCGGCGGTTGGCAATATCCATTTCGCACCCAACAGCCAGAAGGATTATGACTGGAACAATCCCTATCCCGTCTTGAGCGAGTGTGATGACTGGCTCTATAACTTTCCAGATCTTAAAGGCGTGACGCGCACCGTCACCTCGAGGGAATGGGGGCGCGGCGATATCCGCGAGCACCACAAATGGTGGTTCAGGCATATCCCCAAAGTAGCGGGGTACAGGAATGGAATTTCCAACAACTGGTGGCAATACATTATGAATCCGAATCACGTGCAAACATAGAAGGGGAAATCGGGTCACACCAAACAATAAAGCGAGCTTACGCTCGCTTTATTGTAGGTCAGGCTTAAAGCCTGACGGATATTATGACCCTGGCGGGTTAAAAACCCGCCCTACTCTTAACCTGATATTTTCAGCGCCACCATTGTCACATCGTCCAGGAGAGGCCGGTTTCCACCAAACGCGCTGACTGCCTGACGCACAGCCTGAAGCAGGTCCGGGGCGGGGCGGTCGGCATATTGCTCAACCAACTGCGCCAGACGCTCCTGCCCGAACTGTTGATTCCTGATATTCAATACCTCGGTCACGCCGTCCGTGTAAAGCAGCAGAGAATCACCTTCTGAAAATCCGATCGTTTCGGTTCTGGGATGGAACTCCTCCGCCAGACCAATTGCGGGTGCGGTCGGCTTTAGCCAGTGGATCGCCCCATTGCTCTTACGCCGAACCGCCGGAGGGTTATGCCCGGCATTCACATAGGTGAGTGTCAGGGTGGTGGGATCGAAACATGCCATGAAAACAGTCACAAACGTGGTGAAGTGGATGTTGTGAATGTAAAAGCGGTTGATACGCTCTAGCACTTCAGCGGGCGAATCGGCATCAGGCGCCATGGTCCGGATGGCGGTCTGCAGGCTGCTCATGAGCATCCCCGCCGAGACGCCATGCCCGCTCACATCGGCGATTACCAGTCCATGCGTACCATCCCGGAACTGGAAAAAGTCAAAATAGTCCCCGCCAATGATCTCGGAAGGACGGCTGAAGGCAGCCAGCTCCACACCCCGGATGTTTGGAACGCGTTGGGGCAGAAGTGCGCGCTGCACCACCTGCGACAGTTCCAGTTCAGATTCGAGGCGACGGCGCTCTTCATCGGAATAATGATCCAGACAGACCATGGCCGTGTAATCCATCTCTAGGAGCTGTGCATCTACATGCCCCTGACAAACGACACAAACGCCAAGGGTATGGTCTTCGATCTTCTCCAGACTGCTCTCGATGATGTGTAGATGTTTCTCGATGCAGCGCCCATCATTGCCAAGACAAATCTCTTTCTCGGTCTCGGGCGCAGTCTCCAAGAATTCGAGAATTTCCTTTTGCTTCTCCTCCAGTCCCTCCTGAATGCGCTCGTAAAGCTCGAGTGCCATCAAACCTCCGATCTGAACGTAGTTAGAACATTTGTCTAGATTCTGACTCTTTTGAGTCCCTGAATCTTACGCGCTCCGCATTATAGAATAGGTTTCCAAATTTGATACAGACCAAGATTGCCTGTCTCACCGTCTGAATAAAATGTATCCAGCACCTGAAAGTGACTGGCGGTGGCAAGATCGTCCAATTCTTTTCCATCAAAGTGATGCACGTATCTTAATCCCTTCCCGCCACTACGCCAATCGAGCAGATAATCCCCCGCATCTACATCGGAAGCTGAGATGGACACGGACGCCCACGGCTGGATCCTCGCCCTGAGCTTTTCACTGTTCAAAAACTGCCAGTTGGAATGGAAAAATATGCCATCAGGCTCAAGCAATTTGTGGACTATGCGCAGAATTTCAAGACGCAGTTCCGTTGAGGGAATATGATGTAACACCGCAAACGCCGTCACCACGGACCAATTTCCAATTACGAATACCTTCTCCTCAATTTCTGACGACCTCGTCAAATCTGCCTGCATAAATCGAGGGGAGAATCCGTCCCCCTGCACTTCCGCGTCTCGGAGCAGAGGCAGGCTGAAATCCAGGCCCAGATACGAGCCGCGATGGCCGCGCTTTGCCAGCTCGCGCGCCAGTTCCCCGTTCCCGCATCCCAGATCGAGTATGGACTCATCCCCCTTCAGCATTTCCAAGATCCTTCGGACGCCCGGCTGGATGCGATGGCGTGTGGCCGAAAAAGAATCGCCGAAACGGGTATAAAAATCTCGATTAATTTCAATTAAGTAAGCTGCGGTGCTTGAATTCATGAGAGGATTATAACGGGTATAATCTCTGCTTATGTTTTCGGCTGGTGAGATCGAGCGTCTTTCAGAAGAATTCGAATCGAAGACCCCACAGGAAGTCTTGGCGTGGGCTATCGATACCTTTTGGCCGCAGGTTGCCTTGAGCTCATCATTTCAAACGCAGTCCATCCCGCTGCTGCATATGGCAACGCTCATACGGCCTGATATCCTGATCTTTTTTCTGGACACCGGTTACCATTTTTGGGAGACGCAGATGTTCCGGGAACATCTGTCCTCGCACTGGCAGCTCAATGTGCTGGACCTATACCGCGACGCACGCTGGGATGTGTTCGTCAGACAACAGGCCCGCACCTTGCCGGCCGATGACCCCAACCTGTGCTGCTTCATTCATAAGGTCCAGCCGATGCAAAAAGCGCTGAAGGACATGCGGGCATGGATCACGGGCATACGTCGTGACCAGACCGCGGTGCGAGCACAGGCAAAAATCCTCGAGCTGCAGGACGATGGATTACTAAAGATCAACCCGCTCCTGAACTGGACAAAGGAAGATATTAAGAGATATTCAAAAGAACATCGCCTCCCAGCGCATCCATTGTTCCAGCGCGGTTTTCGCAGTATCGGCTGTGCTCCCTGTACGGTTGCTATCGGGGTCAGTGACGATGAGCGTGCAGGTCGCTGGTCTGGACGTGGAAAGATGGAATGCGGTCTGCACACACAGATGTTCCAGCATAAAGATGTGATCGAGCTGAAAGACGATTTTAGAATTAATCTAGTGGAAACGAAAGACTAATGCAAACGGAACGACAGGAGCTCTGGCGCTCTACTCATCTTCTCACAGAGGATAAAAGAGATCTGGCACGCACCGTGCTGGAGGAAATCCGGCGCGGGCGCGACGTGACGAAGACATTACGTAGTCATCCCCTGCGAGGCGGTGGATACCTTAACAAATCCATGCTGGTGTCGATGTATCATGAGATGGTTGCAGCAGGAGAGCTTCAAGAGGACGCGCGCCTGCTGGAACGGATTCGCATGAAGCCGATGCGTACGCTCTCCGGGGTGACAACGGTAACCGTTCTGACAAAGCCATATCCCTGCCCCGGCAAATGCATCTTCTGCCCCACCGATGTGCGGATGCCCAAATCGTATCTGCCCGATGAGCCCGGTGCCATGCGCGGACTCGAGCATGAATTCGACCCGCATGCGCAGGTGCGCTCACGCATCGAACAGCTCGCTTCGGTGGGACACCCAACCGACAAAATCGAGTTGCTCATCCTCGGCGGCACGTGGTCATCGTATCGTCGCGATTATCAGGAATGGTTCATCAAGCGCTGCTTTGACGCGATGAATTCCGCCCTCACCCGTCCTCCGGACACCCTATCCCAGGGGGAGAGGGGCCTGCGTGAGAGTGAACTCCTCGAAGCACATTCTATCAACGAAACCACCCACCACCGCAACGTAGGTCTCGTCATCGAGACGCGCCCCGATGAAATCACTCCGAAAGAGTTG
The DNA here is from genome assembly GCA_035463255.1 of Anaerolineales bacterium. Lineage (GTDB taxonomy): Bacteria > Chloroflexota > Anaerolineae > Anaerolineales > Villigracilaceae > Defluviilinea. Next base: position 4,888 of record DATHTL010000045.1, read on the forward strand.
CGCTGGCTCCGTTATCTCGGCGTGACCAAGGTCCAGATGGGCGCGCAAAGCCTCGATGATCGTATTCTGGAAATCAACAAACGCGGACACGATGTAGAGTGCACGCGGCGAGCGACTGCCCTGTTGCGAGCCGCGGGCTTCAAGATCGTGCTGCACTGGATGCCCAATCTACTGGGCGCGACACCGGAATCAGACCGCGCCGATTTTGCACGTCTGTGGAATGATTTCTGTCCCGACGAGATCAAGATCTATCCCAACCAACTACTGGCAAATGCGGAGCTGTATGAATACTGGCAGCGCGGTGAGTTTCAGCCATATACAACGCAAGAGTTGATCGATCTGATCGCAGATATCAAGCCAACTATCCCGCGCTACTGTCGCGTCAATCGGGTGATCCGCGATATCCCGTCCACAAATGTGGTGGAGGGAAATCGCAGGACCAGTCTGCGGCAGGATGTGCATGATGAGATGAAACGGCGCGGCACGAATTGTGAGTGTGTGCGCTGCCGCGAGGTGCGCGGCAAATCCGTTCATCCCGAGCTGCTCAAGCTGGATGACATGATTTATCAGGCCGGCGCGGCGGAGGAACATTTCATTTCATACGTCACGCCCGACGATAAACTGGCTGGCTTTGTCCGTTTGTCATTGCCTGGAAAAGACTCACCCGAGACGGGCATGCCTGATCTGGACGGCGCGGCATTGATCCGCGAAGTGCACGTCTATGGACAATCCCTGCCTGTCGGCGCGGAGAAACAGGGAGCGGCACAACATTCGGGTCTGGGCACGCGTCTTTTGGAAAAAGCAGAAGCGGTCGCCAAGGCGAATGGGTTTAATCGAATGGCCGTCATTTCGGCCGTGGGCACGCGGGGATATTATCTGGATCGTGGCTTCGAACGTGGCGAACTATATCTTACGAAAGATCTGATCTAATCAAGAAACCTTGCGAGGGTTATTCACAAACTTAACCTTCGCAAGGCTGAAGAATCACGCAAAGCAAAATCCTTCGGATTTCCCACATAGTTTCATCATCATTAATAAATTTAATGAATTAGAGTTGTGTTAATCATCCAATCAGGCGCTTGACTAGCGTCTGGCGCAGTGTAACAATATTCTCTTATGGACTATAAGGATTACTACAAAACCCTGGGTGTGGAGCGAAATGCCAGCGAAGACGATATTCGTAAAGCCTACCGCAAACTGGCCATGCAGTACCACCCGGATCGCAACCCCAATGATAAACAGGCTGAGGAACGCTTCAAAGAAATCAACGAAGCGTATCAGGTCCTCAGTGATTCCCAGAAGCGCGCTCATTATGACCGGCTCGGAAGCGATTACTCCAGATGGCAGCAACGGGGTGCCCCGGGCGACTTTAATTGGGATCAGTACGGCGGGGGATTCCCTGGCGGTGTGCGCGTTGAATATGGTGATCTTGACGATCTCTTCGGCGGCGCTGGCGGCTTTTCTGATTTCTTCCGCACGATTTTTGGCCAGCAGGCTCAGGGGGCGGGCACGCGTACGCGTTCACGGCAACAACAACCTCAGGGCTATCAGCAAGAGCTTGAAATTACGTTGGAGGAAGCCTTCCAGGGAACGACGCGCCTTCTGCAAAGCGACGGCAAGCAGAAACAAGTCCGCATCCCGCCAGGGGTTCGCACCGGTTCCAAAGTCCGTGTGGCGGGCGCCGGTCCAAACGGTCTCGATCTGTATTTGATCGTGGATGTGAAGGATGATCCGCGCTTCGAGCGCCGCGGCAATGATCTGCACACTACGGCCACTGTTGATATCTTCACTGCCCTCCTGGGTGGCGAAGCGGAAGTGGAAACCCTCAACGGAAAAATCAAGCTGAATATTCCGGCGGGCACGCAGCCCGAGCAGATCTTTCGGCTCGGGGGTCGTGGCATGCCCAGCGTGAAGAATACAAACGAAAAAGGCGACCTCTATGTTCGTCTGAAAGTTCAAATCCCGAAATACCTCTCTCCCAAGCAGCGTGAACTCTTGGAAGAAGCGTCTAAGATTAAATTCTAGGAAGGAAAAATGAAACGAGTCATATTGGGTATCTCTGTTTTAGTGGTCGCGACGCTGGCCTGCCAGATGACAGGAATGCCTGGGCTTCCGCAGCAAGTCCAGCCGACACCTGTTGTACGCATTGAAGCGACGCCGCCTGCTTTGCCGACTGCTGCTGATCCGTCGGAAGTAGGAAGTACGCTCGAAGCGCTTTATCAACAGGTGCTGCCCGGTGTGGTCTCCATCCGGACCGGCGCGAGCCTCGGATCCGGTTTCATGTACGACAGCGAAGGACATGTGATCACCAACCAGCACGTGGTGGAAGGTGCAAGTGATGTAGAAGTTTCCTTTGCCTCCGGGTTTATTGCGCCCGGCACTGTGGTTGGCTCAGACGTTGATGCGGACATTGCCGTTATCAAAGTGGATGCGCCCGCCGACCAGATCCATCCATTGGCCATTGGCGACTCAAACACGCTGAATGTGGGTGAGCAGGTGGTGGCCATCGGCAATCCCTTTGGCTTGACGGGCACCATGACCCTGGGCATTGTATCTGGCCTGGGCCGCACTCAGTTTGCCCACGCCGATGCAGATGGCAGTGGCTTTTTCAGCACAGCCGATATTATCCAAACCGATGCGGCAATCAATCCTGGCAACTCAGGCGGCCCGCTGTTCAATTTGCAGGGTGAAGTCGTGGGCGTGAACCAATCCATCCGCACCGATACGTTCAATGGCGCGACCGGCAACGCGGTCAATTCAGGCGTTGGCTTCTCAATCTCGATCAACCTCGTCAAGCGGATCGCTCCGTATTTGATCCGCGACGGCAGGTATGAGTATCCTTACCTTGGCATTACGTCGAGCAGTGAGCTGGGGCTGGCAGACATCGAAGCGCTTGGCTTGAATACCTACACGGGCGCGTATGTGCTCGATGTTGTGCCTGGCGGTCCAGCCGATCAGGCCGGTATTCGAGGTGGCACGCAACCCACAGAAATCGAGCGACTGCAGGCGGGTGGGGATATCATCACGGCGATCGATGGGCAGCCGGTGGTTAACTTCGACGATCTGCTCAGCTATCTTACAACGAACAAATCCCCCGGCGAAACGGTCGTACTGACCGTTTTGCGAGAGGGCCAACCTGTGGATATTACAGTCACACTGGGCAGTCGGCCTTAACGAGGACCAGACCTGACTTAAAACGATTGGACGGCAGTTGCACTGCCGTCCAATTACTTTACTAGCCAAATCTTTCTTCGCGCCATACATCTGCACGATTATGGTAGCCAGCCTGTTCCCAAAATCCGCGCCGATCGCGCGGCATGAATTCGAGCGAGCGCAGCCACTTTGCGCCCTTCCAGAAATACGGTGTTTCCAGGTTTTTCTCGGATGGGATCATCCCCACCACGCCGCGCAAGGGGTAGCCATGATCAGGTGTGATCGGCTCACCATTGAAGTGGGTGGCCATGAGAAAGTTATCCTGGAGCACGACCTCGAGCGGCAGATTGACAGTAAACCCGTATTCGGCATGCTGCATCACGTGAGTAGCCGTCGGCTTGATCTTGAAAAGGCCGCTCTCCACCATCGTTTTTACCGAGACGCCTTCCCAGACGGTATCGAACTTGCTCCAGCGCGTCACGCAATGGATGTCCATCTGGATCTTGGTGCGAGGCAGCTGGTTGAACTGCTCCCACGTCCAGCTCTTTTCCTCTTCCACCTCGCCCCAGACCCGAAAATCCCAGGTAGCGGCGTTGAAGTGTGGGACCGGACCGTAATGCAACACCGGAAATTTGAGGGTAAGGGCCTGACCGGGCGGGAGTCGTCCTTCGCTGCGGACGCGTTGCTCCTCCTTGCGCCGGTCGGCCCCATCAAATGACGAAAACATAATAATCTCCTATCAAAATTATATCAATAACTTTACAAATAGACTGCTGGTATGGACGAATCTTTACATTGGCCCCATAATAGGTAGATTAGAAAGAGTTTTCTTATCTGTAAAGCGCAGATTGTAACCTTAAGAGCAAAGCAAAAGACTGGGTCAACAAAAAGGTTTATAATTAGAAAAGAACCCAGAAAGTGGATTCACTTCCGATGGTATTATGTAGAAATATTGTATTTACCGGCATTTTATACTCTGTAACGCAGAAAGGCAGAAGCGAAGCGCAATGAAAGAGGGAGTTGCCCTGTTGAAAGCTGCCCAAAAGCTGGATGAAGAGGCTCTGACCGCCATCTTCGACCAGTTCGCTCCTGCCATCTATAAGTACACCTTGCGCCTGTGCCACGACCCGATCGTGGCCGATAACATCGTGGGGGATGTATTTGCTCAGCTCCTGGAACAGTTTGGGCAGGGCAAAGGGCCGCGGACCAATCTTCGATCTTATCTTTATCAGACTGCCTATCACCTGGTGGTAGACCGCTCGCGCGACAACCAGCATAATGCTCCGTTGGAAGTAGCGATGGGCTCCTATGCCGGTGGGCAATTTGCGCCAACACAGTCTCAGATTGAGGAGCGGGTCATGATGGAGGCCCTGATCTCCGCGATGAACACGGAACTGACTGACGATCAGCGACATGTGATCATCCTGCGCTTTCTGGAGGATTTCAGTCTCAAGGAAACCGCTGATATCATGGGCAAGGAAGTCAATAATATTAAGGTGATCCAGAACCGTGGGATTGCCAAGTTGCGGAAAGCAATGGGGCTGCAGCAGGACGAGGATTGGTAGGAAGTTATGGATCTTGATCCTCAAGATCAGGAGATCGTCAAGTTACTGGCAAAACTAAAGAACACAGAGGGGCAGTATCCCGAGCACATGCTGGTTGCCAGACGCCAGAGATTTCTGAAACAGATGATGGAAGTAGGGATGGGCATTGGCGCGGGTACGGTCCTGAATGAAGCCACCGAAGCCGCGAACACATCGGCTGCATCCTCCACTGCCTCGTCTGCGACCAGTACACTCCTGGAAACTGCCCTGGTGGTTGCGATTATTGTAGAAACCGGGGCGGTGGCATACTTCTACCGAGATAAGATTGCAGACTTCTTCCAATCGAATACAACCGAATCAAGAGTTCAAGAAGTGACTCCCCCACCGGTAGCGACCACATCCATGGAAATCCTCGGCGTGACACCCTCGCCGGCTATTACGGTGACCGTGCCTTCTATCACGCTGTCGGTTAGCCCCACAGACATCATCGTAACCGCAAGCCGCACACCCATCCCTGGCGTCGCGGAGGAAGACAATAACGCCGTCAATAGCAACACAGCCGCAGCAACCAGCCAGGTGGAGGCCGACTCAACACCCATTCCGGGCGGAAACAATGACAATGGTGGCAATAACAACAATAATGGTAATCAGGGTAACCATTACGGACAAACGCCGAAACCGGAGAGAACCAAGGAGAATAACGGCAACAATAATCCGCCGTCGCAAAGTGAGGACAATAGCTCGTCGCAAAATGACAGTGCGCAGCCTCCAAAAGATAATAACAATGACAATCAGCCTCCGAAAAACGAGCCGAAACCTACCAAAGTCAAGTGAGCTGCAATGTCGTTCTTAATAAACGACCTCCTGATCAAGCCTGATCAGGAGGTTCTTTTTTCCAAAAAAAGCTGTGCATCTTATTCCGTCATCACTCTCACATAATTGCTTCTCTTGTTCCCAAAGAGGGCGCAAATAAAGTGATACAACGCGTAAAGCTCCAGTGCAAACGGCAAGTAACCGCCGTAGCCGAGCAACGGCATTTCAAAGATATGCAGCCAGTCTCCCCAGGGGACGTGGTAGATCCACTTCGGAAATGAATAAAAGTTCCACATCTCCCAGAAGAATGCAGTCAGCAAAACGCCCAGCCACAGGGAAACGACAGGGCGCCAATCGGCTTTTTGAGTCCACTCTGCGAGAGAGCGATTTCCCAGCCAGATGTTGATCGGCTCCAAAATGAAGTAAAGAGAAAGCCAGATGAACGGAAAAAAAATCCTAGGCCAGATCCACATTACAACCAGCATGATCCAGCCCAGGACGAAGAAGAAGAGGGTCGTCCGTTTGTCGGTGCCAATCACCGGTCCGCGCCGGAGGCGTTTGACGAAATCAAAGCTGGCGAAGAACTCCGCGCTACCAAACACAGCGGGGACCACGGTCGTAAAGCTTAGGGTGGTCCAGAACGCGTATTCAAGGGAACTGAAATATTCCACGCCGAGATACGTCCAGTTTTGCGTGCGGACGTTGAGAAGTTCAAAGAGCCACCAGACAGGCGCGGAGACCAAGAAGAGCCCTACATATTTGCGAAGGCTGCGCGTGAGCAGCGAAGTCCCTGTCCGCCAATAGACCAGCCCGTCGATGGTGAGACAGTACCCCAGCCATAATGGAAAAAAACCCCAGTGTGTCCGCAACCCTGTCAGGCTCCAATTCAACGTCCAAAAGATAATAATCAGAGCCAACCCAAGCCAGCCATATACAGGCAGTCTGGATTTTGAGCTCTCAAGACCTTTGCTTTTTATAGTTGTTGTCATGCGCTAAGTTTACACTGAGCAAGCGAAATTTGTCGGCATTTACAGGTAGGGAAGTACTCACCACAGGAATGGGAAATCCTGTCATGCCGAACAAGCTACATCGCGGACAGCCTAAATAAATATGCTAATTACAAAATATTTTGCGCTTTGCCAAAAATATTGACAAATCACAAAATATTTGCTATCATGCCGAAATCGGAGTACCCGAAATGCCACTTATTCCCCAATCCTGTCCCAGTTGTTCCTCTCCCCTCGTTGTTACCCAGCTCAACTGCACTGTCTGCGGCACCGGCGTGGTCGGCAAGTTCGAGCTTTCGCCGTTTTTCCGCCTCTCCTCCGAGAGCCTCAAATTCCTTGAAACCTTCGTTCGCAACCGAGGCAACGTCAAGGAGATGGAACGCGAGACGGGTGAGTCCTACTGGGCCATCCGCCGTCAATTGGATGAGGTCATCGCCGAAATGGGCATGGAAGCACCCGGGGAGGATGATATTTCGATCCGGCGGCAGGAAATCCTTGCACGCCTTAGCCGGGGGGAGATCAACGTGCAGGAAGCCACGAAATTACTCTCGCAAATAAAAGGAGACCACGCATGAACGGACAGAAAGAACGTTTAATGGTATTGGATATGATCGCGGAAGGGAAGATCACTGCCGAGGAGGCGGAACAGCTCTTCAAGGCAATGGAAGTGGTGGAGGATGAGCCGCCCTCTGACGCCCCGGAGCTTGTTCCCCCTTTATCGCACCTATCTCATCTGTCAACTCTGTCGACTCCTTCCACGATCACTGGCCGCTCTTCCTCGAAAGACCTGATCGCCGCCCTCAAAGAAGCCGGCGTGGATCAGGTAACTCTGAGCGATGTACAGGAATTGCAATCCGAAAAGCTCACAGCTGAATACGTCCGAGAAATGCTGGCTCTGGGGCTGGAACCAGACGGTTTGAGCGAATGGCTAGAGCTACGCACCCATGACATTACCCCACGCTATGTGCGTGAGCTTCGTGAAATTGGTATCACAGGACTCGAGGTCAACGAGCTTATCGAGCTCAGAGACCACGGTGTTTCCGCCAAGTATGTTTCCACTTTGCACGCCATGGGAATTAAGAATTTCGATGTGGATGAATTGATTGAACTGAGTGACCACAATGTTTCGGCCAAATATATTGCGGAATTACGACAGGCAGGACTCACAGACCTCGATGTAGATGAACTGGTTGAGCTGAGCGATCATCGCGTTTCTGCTAAATATATTGCAGAACTGCGCCAGGCAGGACTCAAGGATCTGGATGCAGAGGAGCTGATCGAGCTCAGCAAGCATGGCGTCTCCCTGAAATATATTGCCGAACTAGGCCAGCAGGGCCTGACCGATTTGGATCTGGATGAGATCGTAGACCTTAGCCGCCATGGCGTATCCCCCAAATACATTGCTGAGTTGAGAAGCCTGGGTTTCAAGGATTTCGATACAGAGGATCTCATTCAATTGAGCCAGCACAGTGTTTCGCCAAAATACATTGCCGAGCTGCACAGTCTGGGGCTCAAGGACATGGATATCGACGACCTGGCGCAGCTTGGGGCTCACGGAGTTTCACCCAGATATATCGCTGAACTGCGCAGCCTTGGACTAAAGGATCTCGATCTTGATGAGCTCGTGGAACTGGGCACGCATGGTGTCTCCCCTGATTTTATTGCGCAAATGCATCAACTTGGATTGAAAGACCTGGATGTTGACGAGCTCGTAGAGCTTAGCTCACATGATGTTTCGCCCCAGTTCATCGCCGAGCTGCACGAGATGGGTTTCAAGGACTTTGATGTCGATGATTTCGTGGAAATGAGGAATCACGATGTCTCGGCGAATTTCATCCGCGCCATGCGTGAGCTGGGACTCAAAGACCTGGATGTGGATGAGCTGGTGGAGCTACGGAATCACGATATCTCCGCCAAGTATGTGCGTGAGCTGGGTGAGATGGGCTTCAAGAACATCTCGGTCGATGAGCTCGTCGAATTGGGGATCCATCATGTCACCCCGCGCTTCATCCGTGAGATGCGTCGCAAGTATGGCGAACACCTGACCCTTGCCCAGTTGCTGGAAATGCGCATCCGCGGCGTGGACCGGGACCTTTTAGAGGAACTTCGGGCCGCAGGGGTAAAAATCAAAGGCTAACTATCAATGCTACACAAAACACCAGTCTCGAACATCCGGCGGGCTGTTCGAGACTTTTATTTAATACATCAATTTGAAGGAAAAACTTTCACGGAAACATCTGCCTGTTCCAGAGTCCTGGATAATAAATCGCGGGGCTGTCCCTTCAACGTATGGTCCAGAAAGGCTAAGGAGTATTGCTGAATCAAATCCATCCACCGGCCGGCTTGATTTGGGCCTGGCCAAAGGAATGATTGAAGCATGGGCCCATCGGTGAAGCTCTGATGTGAGGCGCTATGCACCACAACCCAGTAACTCTCAGGCGTGGACTCAAAGCGCTCGAGTAACCTGGGGTGCAATTCTGCTTCCTTGGTAAGAAACAGAAACGGCTGTTCAGGAGGAATAGCCGCCTCGTCCATCGAGAAGGGACCGCCTTGCTGTAAACCATCGTAGTTCAGGCAGGCCTTAAATCGGGTGTCGGCTTTGCAGGCTTCGGAGGCAGTGATCCCACCCAGCGAATGTCCCGCCGCTACAACGGAGCCCAGATCCAAAATCCCGGCAAACCGACCGGCGGAGTTCATGTCATCCAGTTGATCGAGCACATACAACATATCGGCAGTCCTCACTTTGATCCTCTCGGCAGTGTAGACTTGATGAGCCTCCGGTTCCAGCGACCACTGTTCCTTTTCATACACAGCAACATCCCCACTGGAAAGCTCCACCGCCGGGACGTCGTACGGATGGTTGAGCCCCAGGACGACATATCCATGACTGGCAATCTCGCCGGCCAGGCTGGAATAAAATTCCATGTTCGTGCCATTCCCCGGCGAGAAGATCACAACCGGGAACGGACCTTCACCTTTTAACGGGATGGCATCGATCAGGATTTGTGACCGGACAAAACGTAGAGCCGCTACCTCCCACCATGCCACTTCCTTACTCTCAACCAGGGCTTGCGATAGGCGATCTAGGTTGGGAAAATAGCCTGTCTGCGCGCCGGTTCCTGCCTCAGCCGGGTACCAGGCCAGAGCGACCACTTCTCGAACGTCGTTCGGGTCTTCCGTGAGCACTTCGGGGCGCGAGGCATCCACCCAGTGGATCACTGTTTGCCCCACCGCGTACGACCCATCCGGCGCGGGAAGTTCAAGCTGTGGATGCAACACTAGGGCGAATACAACGACAACAGACAGCCCAATAGACAGGATAATCTTCCAGGTTCTTGTATGCATACTGATTTGACAGGGCTGAATATGGAAAGTTTCCCCCATCGCCCCTTCTATAGAGGGGTTTTAACCCGTCATGGCGAATGGATCCCCCGTGCCACTCGCAATGACGGTCATTTCCCTATGCACAAAAATTCATCACCGTTGCCAGATAGATCTCCGCACAAGTCTTCACGCTTGCCAGGTCCACCCATTCTTCCACGGCATGCGCGCCGCTCCCTGACGGTCCAAACAACACGGAAGGAATCCCCGCCGCCGAAAGGACCGCTGCATCGGTCCAAAACTGAACGCCGGAGATCGGACGCGGTTGATTCAGCACCTTGACGGAGGCCGCCTGAAGCGCCTGCACGATGTCTGCGTCCTCGCGCGTTTCGAGTGGAGCGCGATCGATCCCCCGGCGTACAACGGCCTGAAAAGAGGAATCCGCGTGTTGAAGCTCTTCTGTGATCGCAAGGAGTTCGGCTTCGACAGCTTCCGGCGTTTCACCGGGAAGGGTTCGCCTCTCCAGCGAGAGCAGGCAGCGCTCCGGGTAGCTGGAGAGCTCCTGCCCGCCCTGGATGAGCGAGGCATGTAAGGAGCCGCTCCCCAGCAGCGGATGAGTCGGATTCGAACGCAACCTGTGATCGAGGTTCTCCATCTCTGTGAGAACCTTGCCTATCTTGACAATCGCATCCACGCCGAGGTCAGGGCGCGAGCCGTGGGCAGCTTTCCCGATGGTTTCTATTTCCAGCCAGACAAAGCCTCGATGTGCCAGGATCAATTGAAGCTCTGTAAACTCAGCCACGATCGCGCCATCTGCCGGGTAGCGTGTGGCCAGATCCATGGTGCCGGTGCTGGCATATTCCTCATCGATGACCGCCGTAAAAATCACATCGCCACGCAAATTTTGTTTTTTCGCCTCTGCGATGGCCAGCATGCACGCCGCGATGCCGCCTTTCATGTCGTAGGCTCCGCGCCCATAGAGACGCCCCGCTTCGCGGTCGATGCGCGGCTGATGAGCATCGGGCATGCCCGCCACTCCCACCGTGTCCATGTGTCCGTTCAGCAGCAGCGTCTTCCCACCGCCGGTCCCCCGCGCAATCCCCACCACATTCGGCCGCCCGGGGCTGGATTCTGGAAGTTCAACTTCCAACCCCGCGCGCGCGAGCCATTCAGCTATATAACGGGCAATCTCCCCCTCGCCCGGCGAACCGGGCACCAGGTCCGGGTTGATCGAGTTGATGGAAACCAGATCGCTGAGGAGTTGTTCGAGTTCATCCATTCCGAGTTGCCTTTCAATTAAGAAGCATCTGCTGACGATATTCCTGCTCCGTCAGCCCGAACAGGATATCGTCATGATAGCGCCCGTTCATGTAGATCACTTCGCGGCGACGGCCTTCTTCCACAAACCCCAGCTTCTTATGTAAGGCGATCGAAGCGGTATTGGTATCCAGGCAGGCGGAGTTGCATTTGTGACAGCGCAGCTCATCGAACCCGTAGCGGAGCATGAGCCGTAGGGCTTCCACAGCATAGCCCATGCGCTGGTACTCCTGAAAAATACCTATCCCAAAACTGAAACGCCCATGACGGCCCTCCCCCACAAACAGATTCACCCAACCCACAAACTCACCGGCAGTGGATTCGATGGCAAAGCTCAACGTGTCTGGTGCACCTTTGAAGTCGCATGCGTTTAGAAAGTTGGCACGATATGTCTCTAAGGAGACAGGTGGTAAATCGAGCTGGTACTCGAGCAAGCTTCGAGCTTCGCTATCTGTCCATTCGCGGCACTTTTGCTCTGCGTCCTCGGGGCGCAGGCCGCGCAAACGGATTCTTTCCGTCTGCCAGAAATAGTTCGAATAGGGTGAGATGGCCATGACAATGGTTCCTTTTAGGGCTGCAAAGTATGTTTGCAATTGTATCGCTATAACCTTACTGTTTTGAAGACTCACATTTCTTGAAACCACATATAATTTTTAATATTCCATGCAAGGAGACATCAATGAAATCATCGGCACGTATCCTCCTGTTTGTTTTTCTGATAGGCTGTTTTCTCGCGCTGCCTGCTCATGCCGTTCAAGCCAGCTCGCAGAACGACTCCACTCCCAACCCTGCAGCAGAAGCGTACATGCTGGATGCACTGCGCGCCACTGGCTTTGCGGATCTCGAATCGTTTCCCTCCTCTGAAAGGATCATTAGCGGCGAGGCATTGGTCAGCGCACTGAAAGACCCGCAGGTGCAGAGCCAATCCTTTATCTACATTGCGAATATCACTGTGATGGGCAATGTCACTGCTAATGACATCATCCTCCCGGGCAATATCCAGTTCGACCGGGTAGAATTCACCGATTACGTCGACCTAAACAGTTCCATCCTGCATGCTGTTACGATCGGCGAATCAACATTCCTGGCACCCCTTGATTTCAGCCTGGCCACGATCGACGGCAATGTTGTCATGACCGATAATGTCTTTGAAAGTGTATGGTTCACCCGGTCCACGATCAATGGCAATACTGATCTACGCAACAACACTTTTAACTTGGACGTTAACTTTTACCGCACACACGTCACAGGCGAGTTGCTGTTCGATGGCTCTCAATTTCTGGGAACAGAACCGTTGTATGGCAGCTCGTTTCCAAATGAATTCTGGACAACCAGCGTGGAGGGTCTGGCATCCTTCGTCAATACATATTTTGCGGGGGAAGCGTACTTCGCCCAATCCGAGGCTTACCGGCTTGACCTTTGGGGCGCGACTTTCGACAAGGATGCGAACTTTGGTGGCGTTACCGTGGAGCGCTCTGCGGTTTTCAGCAACGCCACGTTCGGCGGACTTGCGAGCTTCGAGGACTTTTCCTCTGGGAACACCGCTAAATTCGAAGGGACAACATTCAACGGGGAAGCGACGTTTGAGAACGGGACAATCGCACGCGATGTGAGTTTCAAGGATGCGCGCTTCAACGGCCTTGCTAACTTTGACTTCATTACCGTGGGTCGCTTCTGTGATTTCATCGGTACGGAATTCAATGATAAATTCTCGTTCTATTACACGAGCGTTGCCTGGCCCTATTTTGACCACGTAACCTTCAATGGTCCCGTGGTCTTCGAGGGGATGCAGGCGGATGAAGATTTCGAAGTGGCCAACACCAGCTACGCGTATGCTGAAGAGCCGTTTGCCGTGCCGGTTGCCACAATCGGCGGCGCGGTCAGGTTCACGAACTTTTCCGTTCCGGCCGGGCTTCTGCTCTCCCGCAGCCAGTTTGAAAGTCTCAGCATTGAGGCAGAAGACAAGCTGGAAACTGAATTTGTCGATATCAGTGAAACAGACATTGAGCATGAATTAACGATTGCAAACATTAATATAAAGAGATTTACTGCCGCGGGCACAACGGTCGGCAAGTCAACCAACCTGAGCAATGTCAGCATCACTGAACAGTTGGACATGCGTAATGCCAGCATTGGCTTCCTGAAAATAGACCAGCAGCCCAGGTGGCCCACTGACCCGGATGATTTCAATCTGCGCGGCATGACCTACACCGACATCGATATTGGCGATCAGGGTCTCACAGATGCGACCTTCGAGGCGCTCGTCGGGCTTGTCAACCAGTCCGCTTACAGTCCACAAGCCTATGACGCATTAAGCCAATTCTTGACCGATAAAGGTCACCCAGACTGGGCCGCGGAAGTGGAGCTGAACCAGAACCGCCGTGAACGTAGGGAAGTGCTCACGCCTCTCTCCGGAGCCTGGTTCTGGTCCTGGTTCCTCGATATTTTCGCCGGCTATGGGCATCGTCCCGTGTTTGCCTTCGGCTGGAGCGCGCTCGTCATTGCCGTTGGCGCATTTGTCTTCCGCCGCCGGGAAGATATGCTCCCTCTGGATCAGGGTGATGCGCAACTGGAATATAACCCGGTCTGGTACTCGTTCTCGCTGTTTCTCCCCTACATTGACCTGGGCATCGCCAGCAGATGGGAGCCAAATCCCTGCCGCAAATGGGCTCGTAATTACAAATATATTCACATGATGCTAGGCTGGATTCTTGCCCCCATCGCCCTACTCACATTTGGTGGGATTATCGGATAAAAACGCGTCGTGAACCATGAGCCACGGACTCAACATCCGTGGCTTTTTGATTCAATGCATACATACAAGTGATCCACTTTATAATTCCAATATGGACCCCCACTCTGAACAAACCCTTATCCATCTCATCCGCTCCACGCGCGTTGCCACGCTGGGCACGCTGCATGAGGACGAGCCAAATCTCGCCATGGTTGCGTATGCCTTCGCCCGCGATTTTTCCGCTTTCTACATCCACATCAGCAGGCTGGGAAAACACACCACAGATATGGAAAGCGATCCGAGCGTGAGCCTGCTCATCACGGAAACGGATGATCAGCGCATTGATCCACAAACTCTGGCACGCGTGTCGATCCGTGGGGTTGCAGAAGTCCTCCTGCGCAATCATCCGGGCTACGCTCAAGTCAAGAGCATTTATCTTGAGCGCTTTCCTGAAGCAGAGCAGCTCTTCAGCCTAGGAGATTTCAACTTGTGGAGGATCACACCGAAAGGCGGACGATTTGTGGCCGGGTTCGGACGAGCTTTTAATTTGGTGCCTGAGGCATTGAAGAAAGTTTCCAGCCTGTAAATGTTCTATTCGAACGCCGAACCGGCCCATCTGTTAGAATCGGGGCTAACACATGACATTGGAGACCATGAAGGAGGTATTCCATGACTAAATGGTTAGCGAAGTATTCCATCATTATTGTCTTTGTGGTGATCACCGTCGGTGCATTTGTTTTTGGGCTTCTCCTCCTCCTCGGTATTTGGGGAGCCTTACGGGCAATTGGTTACCCCACAAACTACTGGGCCATGCTGGAAGCCCTCGCAACAGCCATTGCGGCATCTGCCGTGCTGGGTACCGTGTTCGTCGCCTATACCGAACTATCCGAGGTTTACAACAGCCGCTACATCGATGTGGCTAATAAGCTTTTCGATGAGCTGAATTCCCCGGAAAATATTGCAGCACGCAGGTGGATATTTCAAAAATTACCTGACGATCCGGTGGAAGGCATAAAGACGCTGCCTCCAGAGGGACGGGATGCTGTAAAGAAAGTACTCAACTCTCTCGATCATGTCGCGTTCCTCACGCAAGCAGGCTGGATCCCCGACGAATTGGTCATGCCCTGGATGTATCCCATGATCTCCAAATCCTGGCTCAAACTAAAACCATATGTGGAATACGAGAGACAGAGAAGAAACGAGCCATACTACTACATCAACGCCTCGAACGTTGCGGAGCGCTGCCTGCTCTGGGGTAAAGCCAACCTGCCTGAGTCAGAGAAGGTGATCTGGGTGCCAGATGCGTTATGAAAAAGAAACACACTCACCCGATCCAAGGTGAGTGTGTTTTCTATTGAGAAAGAGTCAGGCCAGCTGTACCTGGGGAAGATCTTTCATTGCCTCCTGGACGGCTTCGACGGGGTACTCGTAATCGTCCAGTTTTCCGCTGAGATATGCTTCGTATGCTCCCATATCGAAGTTGCCGTGGCCGGAAAGATTGAACAGGATCACGCGCTTTTCGCCCTTTGCCTTCGCATCCAGCGCCTCGTCGATCGCGGCGCGGATCGCATGAGCCGACTCTGGCGCGGGGACAATGCCTTCCGCCCGCGCAAACTGGAGCGCGGCGTCGAAGGTTGCAATCTGCTTGACGGCCACGGCTTCGATATGACCGGCATCGTACAGACTGCAAATCGTTGGCGCCATGCCGTGATAACGCAATCCGCCGGCATGAATGCCCGGAGGAATAAAGCTGTGACCCAACGTGTGCATTTTGACGATAGGAGCCATCTTGGCCGTGTCTCCATAGTCAAAGGTGTACACTCCCTTGGTTAAGGTTGGCGCAGCAGTCGGTTCGACAGCCAGGAGCCGCGTCCGCTTGCCGTTCTTCAGATTCTCGCGCAGAAAGGGGAATGCGATACCGGCGAAGTTCGAGCCGCCGCCAACGCACCCGATCACCACATCGGGATATTCATTTGCCATGTCCATTTGTTTGAGGGCTTCTTCACCGATCACGGTCTGGTGCAGGAGCACATGGTTCAGCACCGAGCCGAGCCCATATTTCTTCGCGCCGTTGGAAGTCGCCGCAGCTTCGACCGCCTCGGATATGGCAATGCCCAGCGAACCGGGGTTATTCGGATCCTCGGCAAGAATGGAACGCCCGTAGTTCGTCCGGTCCGTGGGGCTGGCATAAACCTTTGAGCCATAGGTCTCCATCAGATTGCGGCGATAGGGCTTTTGCTGGTAGGAGATCTTGACCATGTACACTTCGAGATCAAGGTCGAACACATTGCATGCAAAGGCGAGCGCCGAACCCCACTGCCCCGCGCCGGTTTCAGTGGTCATGGCTTTTGTGCCCGCCTTCTTGTTATAGAACGCCTGCGCGATGGCAGTATTCGGTTTATGACTCCCCGCCGGGGAAACGCCTTCATATTTGTAATAAATATGGGCGGTCGTATCCAGCGCCTTTTCCAGGCGCCGCGCCCGCAAGAGCGGCGTGGGACGATACAGCTTATAGATCTCGAGCACTTCCTCGGGGATCTCGATATATCGTTCCGTGCTGATCTCCTGCAGGATCAAATCCATCGGGAAAAGCACGGACAGAAAATCCGGCGTGACAGGCTCCAGCGTGCCAGGATGCAGCACCGGCGCAGGTGGGACCGGGCTATCTGCATTGATGTTGTACCAGGATTTCGGCAGATCACTTTCATTCAAAAGGTATCGGGTCTGGTCAGACATAGTCTCCTCCAATAAGATTTAGGGAATAAAATGCGGCGCGAGACGCTGCTCTGCATCTTCGCTTTGCTCCACGATCACCTGCCCGGCCGGCAGTGACGTTGTGTTCAGGGCCTTCACCTCAGCCTCCTGCAAATAGACCTCCTGTAGTTCATTGGGTTGGGACGGTGGATTCATATATTCTCCTTTCGTGCGCTTCGTCTCCTCGGAGGGAGCCAGGATACGATACGTTGGGGCGAAAACAAAACGTCCGTCCCAGGTTCGGGACGGACGTACGCTTTGCGTCCGTGGTGCCACCCAACTTAGGCTGCTCCTTCGGCAAAAATATCCGTTGTGATGCAACGGACGCCAGCCTCACTCTATGTAGTCAGCTAGTCGTCTGGTCGTTTGGTTGACCGGTCACTAAGTGACTCTGCCGTGATAACGGAGGCAAATCCGGCATTAGTTACTCGTTCTGTCAAGCCGACTAGTAGACCAGCGACTAGCAGACTTTCACCTTGCGGCTCGGAGAACCATTCAACACCGCTGTTTCGCGCAGGCTTCGCAGCACAATTAGCCTGCTCTCTGGAGCGACATGCAATGCCTACTTTTCCTCGTCACTGCCTTGTTGGTTTTGGTGATTATAAGCAAAAGGATTGGGCTGTCAAGGAAAGTCAAATCTGCGTCGCTTCACGGCCAGAGGATTCTGGATTCCACAGTTCCATCTTATAGCTGATACACAGATCCGTCATTGACACATCATTAAGCATGCAACCATATTGTGTAAACCCTAACCAAACCACCTTACAACTTATTCCTCTTGAAACAGTCGCGATAAATCTCGATGGACAAAAAAATTGGCGTCATCGAGCTCTTCCACGCCAGTATATGCGGCACAGAAGTAGTTAATTCCCTGAAAGGTTTCTATGGTTTTGGTTGGGACCATCAGCCAAATGAAATCTTTTTTTGCGTCCGCCAGATTTAGACCCACTAACACACTCTGTTCTGTCTGCACACGACGGAAATACTCATAATTATGTGTTTTGGGAAACTCCCGCATACTCTCACGCAAATCCTCGCGGCGAATATCAGGAAGCCAGGAAACCAGGCGTGTATTGTTCTTCACAACATTAATATACGACCCCGGAGAGATCATTAGCGCAACAGGATATTCACTCACATCACAAGCAAATTTTTCAATGGTCTGTCTTGCAGAACCCCAGACAAACAACCAGCCTAAGGTTACGGCAAATGCCATTATGAATGAGAATAGGAGCAATGGATTGATTCTTGGCAGGTTAAACGTCCAAGCTTCCTCTGAAATTGAAGATAAAGTTCTCCTATCTGCAACTGCCAATCCAAGAATCAGCGCCCAGAATGGGACAGTTACAATCATGGCACGAATGCCATCATCGATGGGTGGGACAAACGGAATCGACAAGAATATGCCAATCATTACTGCAAACAGCATATGTACTAAAGTTGTCCGCCTGGCCGCGATCAGGCGAACCATTGCCACGACCAGGAAGCCGGATAATAGGAAAGCAATCGAAGGTAGTTGCGGCCTGGGCAGATATATAAATGAGAAAAAACGTGTTGGCTGTAAGTAATCGCGATACGCTTGAAAAACTGCGTATAAAAATTTAGAGGGTGAATTTAATATGATTTGATAGGAAATCCGCATAGCTTCCGATGACTCGACACCCGGATAGTCATAACTCCATGAATAGTAGCCGCGGTATCCCGTTGCCATGCCATAAAATGTATCGCCAAAGTTGCTGAATGGTACGCTACCGGGAACCGAAATCGAATAGAAGAGCCATAGATTTGCAATGAAGCCCAGTGCAACCGAAGTGCCCACGATCCCTCCCAGGGCAAGCTTTGGGAGCGAAACATTCCTTAAGGTCACAAACCACAATATTAACAAAGGTAAAACAAAAAATGCGCCTGCACGCGCATTAAGCGCGAGCGAGAGAATAAATATCGCCCAGGGGAAGTAAGACAGATTTCTCTCTTTTATTCCGCGCAATAATAAAGCCAGTGACAATGCTCCCAGAGGCAAACCCAATTGCTCGGTCATGAACTTGCCCTGAAATCTTCCAATGTAGCAATATGCCACAATCATCATTGTCATAGCGGCCGAGAAGACCCCAAGGAAACCTCTTACTTCCATACCCAGCAGATAAATGCCTAACGAGACCAGAAAGGCAAGAATGAATAAAGCGATCATAAAGTTATGGTTTGACAAATATAAAATCACAGAAAGAAATGCACTAAAAAGCGGACGCCGTGCTGCAAATGCAGGGATCTGCTCACCATACAGGATCTTTAATGTGCCTATGAAATAGCCATTCGCATCATTCTGAGGAAGAATACCTGCGATTGTGAATCCATCGGTATCCAGGCCTTGAAATCGCCAGTAAAAAGGAAAGAAAGCGAAAGCAAGAAGGAATAAGAACCCAAGAAATCCGCTGAATTTTGTTCGGGGATAAAGTATTAATATCAGTCCCACCGTCAAGAAAATGAAACTGCCGGTCGTGCGCAAGTGGTCCTGACGGTCCACAAATGATTTCGCTGCCATATAAGAAAGCAAGCCTATCAAAATCAAAGTCCCAGTAATGGGGTGACTAAGAATTACACGCAGGCTCGGGAATATATTCTTCAATACAGAAAATCTTTCTTGGATTCCAAGACGCATGAACTTTCTCCAATACGGATCGTAATTTGGTTTCGACAGGAATTTACTGATTGGATTGCAATCGTGGCACGATTAGAACCCCAATTTTATTGTTTTTTCAGAGACAAGTAGTATTTTTTATGTACCAACACAACCATGGTTAATCCGGTTCATATGTAGCATAAAGAGTGTAAGATCTTCGGTGAAAAGAAGCTACAGCCTTGTCCTAGACAGGACCCTGTTGAAAAGCAATCCTTCCGGTCCTATTATGCACACTCCGGGAATCCCGGACAAGCCTACGCGATAGAACTGGTCAGTCATAAATTCTCTGCACGAACTCATGACCAACCAGGCACTTCACTTCGGACTGGGCAATTGATATTGCTTAAAATGCCTCCGCCACATACTCACCCCACACCACGCGGAGCGTATTGCAAATTTCGCCAAGGGTGATGTCGTTCTCCACACATTCAATGAATAACGGCATCAAATTGTCCGTGCCCATCGCGGCGGACTTCAACTTCTCCAGCAGTTCATCCACCAGTCTCTGGTCTCTAGTCTTTCTCAACTCGCGTAACTTTGCCTTCTGTCCCAGCTCAATAGCAGGATCCACCTTCAGGCGTTCCAGCGTCAATTCTTCCTGCACCTTGAACTGATTGACTCCAACGATCACCTGCTCGCCGCGCTCAATGGCCTGCTGCGCGGCGTAGGCAGCATTCTGGATCTCGTTCTGCATAAAGCCTTTTTCAATCGCCTGGAGCGCGCCGCCCATATCGTCAATTTTAGCGATGTAATCAAGAGCGAGGTTTTCGATCTCATCCGTGAGATATTCGATGAGATAAGAGCCAGCCAGTGGGTCGACAGCATCCGCAACGCCCGATTCGTGGGCGATGATCTGCTGCGTGCGGAGGGCGACACGCACAGCTTTTTCCGTGGGAAGCCACAGAGCTTCGTCCATGCTGTTGGTGTGCAGGGATTGCGTCCCACCGAGGACAGCAGATAGCGCTTGAAGCGTGACGCGTACGACATTGTTCTCGGGTTGTTGAGCCGTCAGTGTGGAGCCGGCAGTCTGCGTGTGGAAGCGCAACTGCCAGCTGGAGGGCTTCTGCGCCTGGAAGCGCTCGCGCATGATCTTGGCCCACATCCGCCGAGCGGCGCGGAACTTGGCAACTTCTTCCAAAAGATTGTTATGCGCGTTGAAGAAGAACGAGAGCTGTCCGGCGAAGTCGTCCACATGCAGGCCGGCTCTGAGCGCGGCTTCAACGTAAGCGATCGCGTTCGAGAGCGTAAATGCCACCTCCTGCGCGGCGGTCGAACCGGCTTCACGGATGTGGTAGCCCGAGATCGAGATTGTGTTCCAGCTGGGCACTTCGGCGGCGCAGAACTGGAAGGTATCGGTGATCAGCCGCATAGACGGTACCGGCGGGAAAATATAGGTACCGCGCGCCACGTACTCTTTGAGGATGTCGTTCTGAATGGTGCCGCGGAGTTTCTTTACGTCCGCACCCTGACGCTTCGCCACCGCGATGTACATCGCCAGCAAAACACCTGCCGGCGCGTTGATGGTCATCGACGTGGAGACCTGCTCGAGCGGAATCTGATCGAACAGCTGCTCCATATCGCGGATGGATGAAATCGAAACGCCAACCTTCCCCACTTCTCCCTGCGCGATCGGGTCGTCCGCGTCGTAACCGATCTGGGTCGGCAGGTCGAAGGCGACGCTCAAGCCGGTCTGTCCCTGCCCGAGCAAGTAGCGATAACGTTTATTGGATTCCTCAGCGGTGGAGAAGCCGGCGTACTGACGCATCGTCCAGAAGCGCGAACGATACATCGTGGGCTGGACGCCGCGTGTATAAGGATATTCGCCGGGAAAGCCGAGCTTCTGCTCGTAATCGGGATCATCGTCGATGGGCAATGGCACGCGCGGGACCTCGACGCCTGATGAAGTCTCGAAGCGCGCTTTTCTCTCTTTGAATTTATCCGATGATTTTTTGAGAATAGTGTCTTGCCATTTTTGGAAGGATTCTTTGATGGTCATGGTAATTCCTTTTTCGAACCGTGTTTGAACGGCGAAGCACGCGAAGAGCGCAAAGATTTGAGAAGGGTTTCTTAGCGACCTTAGCGCTCTTCGCGGTTTATTTTATGGTTATTCCAACAGCGCTACGGGGATGAAAGGACTCGCGACATGCACGTTGATTCCCTGTCGACGCGCCAGGATCAGCAGCGCGGCGCCGGGAAAGCAGACCATTCCATCGGGCATCTTGGTTCCGCCCTGAGCAGCCTTCCACTTGTGCTCCTGAAGAAGGGCTTCAAGAGCGGCTGCAAATCCATTGGACTGTCTGCCTGCCAATGCCTGACAGGCATCCTGAAGTGTGCCATAGCCGCCGCGTTTTTTCATGGTGAGGCGACTCAGCCAGGCTGTATCGTCAACGAAGGCAGGGACCTCTATTTGTTCGTTCAGGATTTCATGCTTCAGGAACATGACGTACGGATATTCTACCGGTTTGACGCTTCCCTCACGCGGCAAGATCTGCCGCGCAACTTTTTCCTGAAATTCCCTATCGCCAGAAAACAACGCGCATTCGAGCGCACGTTTCTCTGAGGTGACGCTGTCAGGTGGCTTACTGGCCTCTAGGAAGAACTGCCCGGCGATCGCAAACCAGTCCCGCGCCTGCTTGGACTCTCCCAGCATCAGATGCCCCACCGCGACAAACAATGCATCTGAGCCCTGACCAAATCGCGCCACGGGAAGCCGCTCTACGGGAATCTCATGCCAGCGTTCATGCGTGTTCTTTAACATGGACTGGCCGATATCAATTAATCGCTGGTAGTCTTCTTTTGTTGCTGTTTTCATGTTGAGCGTGCTGTAAGTATAAAGCCAACCGAAATTAAGAAGTAGGACAAGTGACATGCTGCATTCAAGAGCATCATCCCTTCCTTAATCCCACCAAATCAGTGCAAAATTCGAGACAAAAGTCATTTGTGTGAAAAGAACGAAAATGCTAGACTTGTCGTATATGAAGTAGGCCCCTAGTTGACTGCAAACGTTGAAACCGGCAATAGCAAGTGAACCGAACATTGGTGGCCTTAACCTTCGGATTGTGGGAGTTTCTTTATGACAAATAAAACAGTTCTCTATGTGGGGGCGGGAATTTTGTTCCTCATCGGATTGTGCCTGGTTAGTTACGGCGTATTGAGTGTTATTGGCTCTACCTCGGCGCAAGGGAGTTCGTCCTGGCTGGGGTATGGGATCGGTTTTGGAGTTGTGGGGGTCCTCTTCCTGGCAGGCGGGGCAGCAATGATCGTTGCTGCACAGCGTGGAACTAAGACGGAAGTGATCCAGCAGGTAAAAATAGATTTACCGGCTGATACAAAGGTCGAGCAAATGACTTGCAGAAATTGCGGTGGCGCCCTTAAACCGGAAAACATCAAAATGGTCATGGGCGCACCGATGGTCGAATGCCCGTATTGTGGAACAACCTATCAGCTAACTGAAGAACCCAAGTGGTAAGGCAAATTAATATTTACGATTGACGATTACATGACTGGGAGGGCCCCATTATGAAACGAAGAATATTGACAGTTGTGCTGGTGCTTATCTTCGCATTCAGCATGACGACCAGCGCGCTCGCGCAAGATTACTCCTTCAGCCTGGACCGGGAAGTAGTCAACGTCTACTGGAATGAAGACGGCACCATGTCGCTGGATTATCTATTCACATTCACTAACCAGCCCGGCGCTCACGAGATCGATTTTGTGGATGTGGGACTGCCAAACGACAACTTCGTCTTCACCTCGGTGACCGCAGATGTGAACGGAAACCCTGTGGCGATTTCTCGGGACTACCAGGGATCTGGCTCGGGCATTGCCGTCGATCTGGGTCGATACGCCATCCAACCCGGCCAGACCGGGACAGTCCATGTGTTTGTCGGCCGGATTTCCAATGTGGTCTATCCGGATGATCAGGACGAAAATTATGCCTCCGCAGTGTTTTCACCGACCTGGTTCGGAAGTCAATTCGTGGTCGGCGATACCGATCTAACCGTCACGTTCCATCTCCCGCCCGGTGTCCAGCCTGATGAACCGCGCTGGCATGGCGCGCCGTCGGGATTCCCGTCCGAACCGCAGACCGGGTTCGACAACGAGGGACGGGTTACCTACACCTGGTCCAACCCGAGCGCCTCAGGGTCGCGGCAATACACCTTCGGCGCATCCTTTCCCAAAACATATATCCCCGAGAGCGCCATTGTCACGCCGCCCGCATTTGATTTCGGAGGGCTGGTCAGCACAATTCTGGCCAGCCTTGGCCCGCTCCTGTTCTGCGGCTTCTTTATCTTCATGTTTTTTGGCGTCCCGGTTTTGACCTACTTTGGCAACCAGCGGCGCAAGCTTCAATACATGTCGCCAAAGATCGCCATTGAGGGACATGGCATCAAGCGCGGCTTGACAGCCGTGGAGGCAGCCATTCTGATGGAGCAGCCGCTCGACAAGGTTATGACCATGATCCTGTTCGGTGTGGTGAAGAAGGGCGCAGCGACGGTTGTGGACCGCGATCCACTTTTGATTGAAGCGATCTCTCCTGTACCATCCGGCTTACACGAATATGAACAGAATTTTTTGAGGGCGGTGAAGGAAACCGAGCCAAAGAGGCGCCGCGAGCTTCTGCAGGATATGACTGTCAAGCTCGTCAAGTCTCTATCTGAAAAAATGAAGGGCTTCAGCCGCCGGGAGACGATTGAATATTACAGGCGAATCATGGAAACGGCCTGGGAACAAGTCCAGAAGGCGGATACTCCGGAAATTCAAAGAGAATTCTTCGAACAGCAGCTGGAATGGACAATGCTTGATAGGGATTACGATGACCGCTCGCGGCGCGTCTTCCAGGGCCCGGTATTTGTGCCGTGGTGGTGGGGGAACTACGATCCAACCTACCGCACAGGGCCGATCACGCGACCAGGTGGAGGCGGCGTTTCCTCCGTTCCGACACCATCCACGGGCTCGGGCCGAACATCACTGCCCGGCGCCGACTTCGCTGCCTCGGTGGTCGGCGGCGTGCAGACCTTCTCTCAGAAAGTCATTGGTAATATCAACGACTTCACCAGCCGCGTCACAAACGTGACCAATCCCCCACCGAAACCTTCTTCTACCGGTGGACGCCGAACGGGCGGTGGAGGCGGTGGGCGTAGTTGTGCCTGCGCTTGCGCGTGTGCCGGTTGCGCCTGTGCCTGCGCGGGCGGTGGACGATAGGAGTCGACGTCTCCAGACGTTGGCGTGCTGAGCTTGAAACTCCAAAGTCAGGAGACTTTGGACTCCGGGTTTCTAATATGATGTCTGACGCCATTTTCAAAACAGCTCTCCATAATCCACCTCATCTATTTGTTGCTGACACTCTGTATGTGTTAACAGCAGCTATTTACGAAAAGGCAGATTTAATCGACTCAACTCAGCGCAAAGAACAGTGGCGCGATGCATTCCATGAGGCTGCCAACATTTACCGGTGGCAAATCATTGCCTGGGTTGTTTTGAATAATCATTATCATGCAGTTGTTCGATCACCCGAACATACGGCTAATCTCTCCAATTTCGTAAATAGTTATCACAAATTCACTGCACGAAAATGGAATGATGAAGATGGATCGAAAGGTCGTAGAGTCTGGTGGAACTACTGGGATACGTGCATTCAATCTGAACATGATTATTACAATCGGATAAGATATGTGTTTTGGAATCCGGTGAAACATGGATTAGTTGAGGATCCTCAAGCCTATAGATTTAGTAACTACGGTGATTTCGTAGACCTAACTTACGATTTTGATTTCACGACAATGTCTGAGGTTAATGATGTTCCTGAATTTTAAAAGTGCGTCGTCACAACTCCAACGGCGGCTGAAGAAAAGCCAAAGTCTGGAGACTTTGGACTCCAGCGCGAAAATCCATCATTACACTCGTCAAAACGAGCATGAAAAATCTCGCATCCATCTGCGAATCGATACTGACGGTACGGGCACGTTGATCGTCAATGCAAGCCGTGTGATGCATTTGAATCCAACGGCGGCGTTGATGGCATGGTTGATATTGGAAGAAAAGACGAAAGAGGAAAGAATCCGCGCCATTACTTCGCGCTACTCAGTCAGCAAAAAACAAGCCGAAGCCGATCTTTCAGCATTCCTCTTTCAACTGGACGAATTACTTCGCCCGGATGGGGCATGTGCTATCCACGAACTTGACCTTGAATCGATCATGCCCTTTAGCATGCGTCCCTCTGCTCCATATCGCATGGACCTGGCTGTCACATATCGCTGCAACAATGACTGCGCACACTGCTACAATGCGCGTGAACGCAATTTTCCTGAGCTGCACACGGAAAACTGGAAACATATCTTGGATCAGCTCTGGGCGTTAGGTGTGCCGCATATCGTCTTCACCGGCGGCGAAGCAACCCTGCGAAATGACCTGCCTGAGCTAATCGCCCATGCCGAAGCCAATGGGCAGATCACCGGGTTGAACACCAACGCGCGCCGTCTCGCCGACGAAAAGTATGTCCAGAAGCTTGTAGATGCCGGTCTCGATCATGTACAGATCACGGTTGAATCCTGTGACCCGCAGATTCACGATGAGATGATGAGAGCGAAGGGTGCCTTCAAACAAACTATCCAGGGGCTGAAGAATGCCTTGGCTGCCCCGCTTTATGTCATGACCAACACAACCATGCTGCGCACCAATGTTCACAAAATCCCGGAGACACTGGATTTTCTAGCCGAGATCGGCGTGCCCACTGTTGGCTTGAACGCATTGATCTACGCGGGTCAGGGCCTTACGGTTGGCACCGGCCTACATGAGCGCGAGCTGCAGCCGCTTCTCGATATGGCTGTTCAGAAAACATCTGAGCATGGACAACGGCTGATCTGGTACACACCTACACAATACTGTAACTTCGACCCCACCCAGAGTAATCTGGGTGTAAAAGGCTGCACGGCCTCGCTCTACAGCATGTGCATCGAGTCCAATGGGAACGTTCTGCCCTGTCAAAGTTACTACTATCCGCTTGGGAACATGCTCACCGATTCATGGGAGTCGATCTGGAATCACAAGCTGTCTGTGCAGCTACGGGAGCGCCATGGACTGCCCGCCAAGTGCGAGGGTTGCCCGGTCGTTGCCGAATGCGGTGGCGGATGTCCTCTACAATTTTCAGAAGTGAAAAATCACTCTGTTTTGGTCTCATAAACACGCATTCTCATATGGGAGAAAACATGGAACAACATGAATGGATAAAGCAGTTTCCGGGTGCGGTGATTGTCTGTGATTGCAAAGGATTGATCCTTGAAATCAATGATAAAGCCGCGGAAACCTATGAAAGCTATGGTGGATACGACGTGGTCGGCAAGAACCTGCTCGACTGCCATCACGAACCTGCCCGTGCGAAAGTCCAGAAGCTACTGGACGCGTGCGAAAAAAATATCTACACCATCGAAAAGAATGGCGTCAAGAAATTGATCTATCAATCTCCGTGGTTCAAAGATGGACAGTACGCGGGATTGGTGGAGCTTTCTCTGGAGATCCCTTTTGAAATGGAACATTTTGTTCGTAACTAGGACGAAGACCCTAAGGGTCCTAAGGAGAAATCATGAGAATCATCAACCGTCTCGCAGACCATTTTGCAAAAGTTCAACCGCTTCCTGTTGGGTTGTATCACAAACAGGATGTACAGGATGAGAAGCCCTACCGCGTCCACCTGCGGTTAAGGCCGGATGGCTCCGGAATATTTATCCTCAATGCGTCCACGGTGCTGCAGCTCAACGCGACCGCGGCCGAATATGCCTATCATTTCATCCATGGGACCCAGCCTGAGGAGGCCGTGAAGCAGATTGCGTCGCGTTACCGCGTCAGCAAGGAAGTCGCCCGGCAGGATTATCAGGATTTCATCGACCGGATCGAAACCCTGATCTCCACCCCCGATCTGGATCCCGTCTCCTTCCTGGACTTCGAGCGGGCCGCGCCGCACTCGGCAGCTCTCGCCTCCCCGCTGCGCCTCGACTGCGCGCTCACCTATCGCCTGCGCCCCGACTCAAACGCCGATTACGCCCCGACCAAACGCGTCGAGCGTGAACTGACCACCGAAGAGTGGCGCACCATCCTTGATAAAGCTTGGCAGGCTGGTATTCCGCAGATCACCTTTACAGGCGGCGAAGCGACTCTGCGTGATGATTTAGCCGATTTGATTGCTCACGCCGAAAAGAACGGCCAGGTCTGTGGGCTTCTCACCGACGGACTGCGAATGCTCGATAAGGAATATTTAGATTCGCTCCTGCAGACCGGTCTCGATCATATTCTCTTTCTGCTTCAGCCTGAGAACGACAAATCCTGGACGGTTCTGGAACAGCTAATGGCTGAGGATATTTTTGTAACAGTGCATCTCACTCTGAACCAGGACAATATCAACAATGTAGAAGCGATCCTAGAGCGCCTGGCAGCATTCAATGTAACAAGCCTCTCGCTGACCAGCTCTGACCCTTCGCTGCGCGATACCTTCGACGCTCTGCGCGATAAAGCCGCCACCTTAGGGCTGACGTTAAAATTCGATCTGCCTGTGCCATACTCTTCCTCTAACCCTGTGGTCTATGAGGCACAGGAAAGTGCTGTTCCAGAAGGCGCGGGTAAAGCCTGGCTCTACGTGGAACCGGATGGAGATGTGCTGCCTTCACAGGGCCATTCTGATGAAGTTCTTGGCAATTTCTTTCGAGATGAATGGAAGAAGATATATACTTAACTGAATGGATTGGCACAGGCGTTACTTACAACAGGCCAAATGGACACGTGACCTGAGAAAATATCTTTTCGACAAATCTGGGCTGGACTCTTCGAGCCGGTTACTGGAAGTCGGCTGCGGCACAGGCGCCATTCTCTCTGAATTAAACGATCACATCCTGATGCACGGACTGGATATCGACCAGGCTGCACTGGACCAATGTCGAGTCCATGTGCCGGGTGCAGTGCTGGTGCGGGGTAACGCGCTTCAACTTCCTTATTCGAGCGAGACCTTTGATATCGTATATTCTCATTTTCTCCTGCTGTGGTTGGGTGATCCACTGCAAGCTTTGCTCGAGATGAAGCGCGTGGCGAAAACGGGAGCGCACATTCTGGCCTTTGCCGAACCCGATTACGGCGCGCGTATTGATCAGCCAGGTGAGCTTGCTCCGCTCGGAGAATGGCAAGCCGAATCGCTTCGAAGGCAGGGCGCAAATCCAAGGCTGGGCGCGCAGTTGGCAGACCTATTTTTTCAGGCTGGCATCGAGATCGTCGAAACGGGACCCATTCAAATTGCACAGCTCGAACCGACCCCCGAGGAATGGGAGGCGGAGTGGGCTGTGATCGAGTCCGATTTAAGGGGATTCATCCCGGCGGAGAACATCCACAGAATGAAACGTTTGGATCAAGAAGCTCGCGCGCGTGGCGTACGTCTCCGGCATGTGCCGACATATTTTGCGTGGGGACGTACCGGATAGAAAGATCGGAAGCACTATGAACCCACATATCCTTATACGCGGTATGTTCTTCTTGCTGCTCTTTTTCGTGAGTGCCTGCCAACCGGTAAGCATCTCATCATCGCCGACAGCGACCAGCTTTAGTCCCACACCTGAGGTTCCCACGCAAACTTCGACGGTTGCGCCTACGGACTCCCTCCCCGCACCCTCTACGGCAACCCCAACGAACGAGCCGCAACCCATCGCCGGTGAGATTGCCTACGCCCATGTGGAAACCATCTCCGAAGAGATTGGATCGCGCGTGGCAGGTACAGCGGAGGAGACCAGAACAGCCCAGTATATTTTCCTAGAGCTGGAGGAGATGGGCTATACCCCTGAATTGCAGCCGTTCAGCGTGACGGTGAGGGAGAACCTGATCAACTCAGCCAATGTGATTGCTGTAAAGCAGGGTACATCGCCGTTGGAAATCATCGTCGGTGCACATTATGACTCGACAGGCATTGGCAAAGGCGCGGATGACAACGCGACAGGCGTTGGCGTTCTTCTGGAGGTGGCGGAACGGATCAGCAACCAGAACACGCCGTATACCATCCGCTTTATATTTTTCGGCGCAGAAGAGGCAGGCTTGCAGGGATCTCAGTATTACGTCGGGCGGATGACGGAGGAACACATCCAGAATACGGTTGCGATGATCAATTTGGACAGCGTGACCGCCGGAGATTTTGCCTATATTTATGGCGATGAAGGAGAACGCGGCAAGATCCGCGATTGGGCTCTGACCTTTGCGAGCAATCAGGGACTTGCCCTGCAAACTCAGGCTGGAGAAAACTCCGACTATCCTGCCGGCACCACGGGCGATTGGTCAGACCATGCGCCATTCAAACACGTAGGCATCCCGTATGCGTATCTGGAAGCCACCAATTGGACCCTGGGAGATAAAGATGGTTATACCCAGGTCAGTCCAGAATATGGTGAGAACGGCAAGATCTGGCACACGCAATACGATACTCTGGAGTACATCAATGCAAGCTTTCCAGGACGGATACAGGAAAGGCTCAACTTATTTGTTACGCTGCTGGAAGCCATCCTGACCGAAGCGGATGTGGCTCAGTGATCATGAATGAGCGAGAACGACCCCCAATTGAAGAAGCTTACTGGGTGGTGCCCGGCCACTTGCTTGCCGGGGAATACCCTGGCAAGTTCGATGGAGAACTGACCCGCAAACGGATCGATGCACTGATCGAGGCGGGCTTTGATATGTTCATTGATCTGACCCACTCGCACGAGACGGTTCCTTATACGGGAATTCTGCGTGAAGAAGCGGATGCGTACGAGGTCAAGGCAGGGCACCAGCGCTTTCCTATCGGAGATTTCGGTCTGCCAACCATTGAGCAGATGAATTCCATCCTCGATACCATCGAGGATGGTCTGCAGGCGGGGCGAAAGATCTACCTGCATTGCTGGGGCGGTATCGGGCGGACAGGTACGACAGTGGGCTGTTACCTCGTCAGACAAGGCAGGACCGGTGAACAAGCGCTGGACCAACTCTCGGCATGGTGGCGAACCGTTCCCAAGAGCCGGCTTCACCCTCACTCCCCCGAGACAATCCAGCAGCGTGCTTTTATTCTGCACTGGGCTCAACACGATCAGAAATCTTCACCAACAGAATAACGATCCCGTATTGTGAACCTTGCAGCTAAGTTAACTCCACCTTAAGGGTGGACTGACTCACAATAAAAGGCAGTATAATTTTTCCATTGGAGATATTAAAGTTTGGAAACCACTCAACCTGAAACTCAATATCAGCCCGAACCTGTCGTGGAGCAACCAACAAACTGGAAGCGATTCGTTCTGGATATTCTGGAAACCATTGTTCTGGCTGTTGTCTTGTACTTTGGAATTAACGCCGTCTCCGCCCGCGTCCGCGTGGACGGCTTCAGCATGCGCCCCACCCTCGAGGATGGCGAGTACATTCTGGTCAATAAACTCGCTTACAAAACAGGAGAGCCACGGCGTGGGGATATCGTCGTTTTTGTTTTTCCTATCAATCCTCAAGAAGACCTGATCAAACGCGTCATTGGTCTACCCGGAGAATCTGTTTCGGTGCATAATGGCGTTGTCAGTGTCAATGGCGTTCCATTGACCGAGCCCTATATTGCCAGTCCGCCAGCATACGACGGGGATTGGGTCGTCCCCGAAGGCCAGTTGTTTGTGCTCGGAGACAACCGCAACGATTCCAGAGACTCGCATCAATGGGGATTATTGCCGATTGAAAATGTAATTGGCAAAGCTGTTGTTATCTATTGGCCCCCGGAACAATGGCAGGTCATCAATCAGAACGGACAGACCGTCGCCGGGCAGGAAGCACTGAGTATAAGATGAACCATCCTCAGACATTTCCCGCGCCATCCTCCAGCTCGACTCCGTGCCGGGAGTGTTCTGCCGGTATGATGCATTTACGGCACATCACATATTTCACCTGGCTTGGCGATGAGCTGATCATGGTCCCGAACTTCCCGGCCTGGATCTGTGATATGTGCGGTAGGCGTGAGTTCGATGAGCGCGCCATCTCCTGGCTGACCATGCTCCTCAACCCTAACGCCGGCAAACCGACTCAGCGCCACAAGCGCACATCGAGGCCTGGTGCCGCAAAACGGAACTTGCCTCACCTCCCTCTCGATTAACAAACCATCTCCGTCTTCGAGGCAGGCAACATGGACACTTCACCAAGAACATATCGATTTCTTCCAGCTGACATCTACACGTCTGGCTATCGTGTGGTCGGAAAGGTGATGGTTTCCACGAACGGCATCATGGGGGTCTTGAACGATATCAACAAGTCTCATTTGGAACTTCATGACGCCCGCATGGCACGCATTCACATGCCCACAAAGCTGGTAGATCATTTCGAAGTGGTCCGTCTTGTCAAATCGCAGATCTTCGCCATCTGCGCGGCGCGGCGTGAAGACCTGGGTCCTTTTCAAATTCAGCGAGGCGGGTACAGTAATGTCTCTTCGGTCCCGGCGCGGCTGACGACACAGGTGTATGAAGTGGAGGGGAAGATTGATGTCGCCGGGCG
The DNA here is from genome assembly GCA_035463255.1 of Anaerolineales bacterium. Classification (GTDB taxonomy): domain Bacteria; phylum Chloroflexota; class Anaerolineae; order Anaerolineales; family Villigracilaceae; genus Defluviilinea. The sequence continues at coordinate 36,727 of DATHTL010000045.1, forward strand.
GTTTGACTTCTCGATGATGATCGCAGACAAGAGCCGAAATTTCATACCGGTGTATGAAGCTGTCTTGACCGCGATCCTCATTCCAAATCTTAAAGCAGAGAGTCCAGGGATTCTGGTCAACCGCGAAAAGATCGATATCCTGGCTCTTCTGGGTCAACGCGCCAAGGAAGAGAAATAGGCCAAATGCTTGACCGTTATATGAGTGGATGATAAAATCCGCCCGCTCACGCTTCGATTACGAAGCGAACAACTTGCCCCCATCGTCTAGTGGACTAGGACGCAGCCCTTTCAAGGCTACGACCGGGGTTCGAATCCCCGTGGGGGCACAAATTTCAAAGAGACCGCCAACAGATGATGTTGAGCGGTTTTTGGTTATGTTAAGGGTTGATTCCATGGGAAAAGTGAATGCTTTGGCTATCTACTAGATCTGGAATTGAGGAAAATTGGTATTAAGTGGTTCGAATCTTTTTCCCAAGAAAAAAGTTTTATAGTAGCATGAAAGCGAATTTGCAGTTCCAATTGCTCAACCTGGCAACTTATTCGTACATATCGCGGGTTCAAACCCCGTCGGGACCGCCAAGAGTAATACAAGAGAACCGACCACAATGGTTGGTTTTTTTGTTTTTTTTTATTCCCCTTATCACGCAAATAAGGCATGTTCTTTAGTTACGCTCCGCGGGTCCGTAAAATGGCGTTTCCAGATCGAACCCGCGATTCAAATGCTGGTGAGGAGTCTTTCATCTCAACTGACTGTTCCGATCTTCCTATCAAGCTTCACTTGATGCATTTCTTGACAGGTTATGCCCTATAGAATTACGCCACTACTCCTATATGGTGTAGTCGCCTGCCCCGCACGATACTTGCACCGCAGTGCGGATGCATGCGGTGCAAGTATCGTGCGGACGGCGCGCCAGGGGGTGTGATATTACTGCAGCGTAGTGATGGGGCGGCACTGTAATAAATACAACTCGCCCTCTGCATAAGCGCACTCTACATCGACTGGATGTTGCATGATGGCTTCAAGCGTGACAATAAGCCTTGCCATTTCGGTCACTTGTTCATCGTTTAGCGACGATGTGTTGCGAAGGAAGCGAGGTGTCTCCACTTCGTGTGTTCCACCTGGGACAGAGACAGTCATGCGTTGTTTATCTGCAATGATACGCTGTACGACGGCTAAATCTGACTTGCGTACAATAAACGTATCGGGCGTGACCGTCCCACCGACAATGCTCTCACCCAAGCCCCAATTGGCGTTGATCATCACTTCGTCACGATCACCTGTGATGGGATTGGCGCTGAAGACAACTGCGGCCACATCGGCGGCGACCAATTGCTGCACGAGCACAGCGATTTGTGGACGTTCCACTGACAACCCTTGTTGGCGGCGATATTCCAAGGCATGTTCAGACCCTGCCGATTCCCAACAACAAATCACAGCCTGGATAATAGCCTCCGCACCGACAATGTTGAGATATGTCTCATGTTGACCCGCGAACGAGGCGGTCGCTCCATCTTCGTCCACAGCGGAGGAGCGTACAGCCGCGACAAAGTCTGGGAGGCGGTGGCAAGCCATCAGGTCCGAGATGGCGCGGGTGATTTCATCCCGAAGGTCAAGTGGATGGGCCTCATCCATCACCGTGACAGGCAGGGAGAAACCATCCGGCACGCGGTGATACAGGCGAGCAAGGCGACTGAGATTAGCCGCCTTGCCACCTACTAAAGCGACGTCAAAGGATTTTGGATCACCCAGCCAAAGCAGGTTCATGAACTTGTTCCTCAACGACCACGCACACGGTCCCGGCATTTCCATCCACTTCGAGTAGTTGCCCATCGTGGAAGGTGCTCGTCGCATGGCCTGTGCCAACCACCGCGGGGATGCGATACTCGCGGGCGACAACGGCACTGTGCGACAGCACCCCGCCGCTATCGGTGACGATCGCTGAGGCTGTGGCGAACAGCGGCGTCCACGGCGGCTCCGTAGCGATGGCTACCAGCACGTCCCCCGGCTGCAGCTTGCCTGCGTCTGCCAGCGAGTGGATCACTCTGGCAGTACCGCGCGTCACCCCGGCTGAACCCGGTAATCCCTTGACGTTGTTCGTTTCCCTGTTGCCCGTATTGGCCGGACTCATTTCACCTTTGAACATTGCCCGAACCATGGAGCCGCCATCGGTCATTTCAAAGGCCGGCGCCGTGCCCAACATCGGAGGCGGGGCTACGTGGCCGAACCGTTCCATCTCTGTTTTGCGCTCCTGGACGAATCGTTTCACCGGAACGTCGCGGCCGTTCTGCAGTTCATCCGGCGTCAGATAGAACACCTCGTTCACCGCATCCAACATCCCGGCTTGTGTCAGACGCCCTCCAAATTCCAGAATGAGTCGCCGGACGTGATAGAACAGGCGCTGGTCGATCCAGAAATTGTGGTCTTCATGGACAATAACTGCAACCTGCGCCGCCTTCAACAAAGTTTCGAAGCGCGCCACAATGGGCTGTGGATAACCGGCAAGTCTGGCGCGCGCCTCAGCCAATGCTTTTTCACGCTCAGCCGCCAACGCGACGGGTTCCATTTCAGGTCGCAGATCGGGCATCGAGACGTACGCCCGCAAACTTTGGATGGCGGGCGTCGGATCTTCGATCCAACTGGGCTGGTCAAGCGCAAAGACAGAGTTAAGACGTTGACCGTAATATGCCAGCCATTTGTGCAGGTCAGCCAGGAACGGCTGACTCGAAGCAGATTTTTCGAGGGCGGGGATGACCTCACCCGCCGCGTGTTTGGGTAGAATCTCACACACCTCGGGTATCGACCGGGCAGCGCGGCTCAAACGCCACAGGGCACGGTCGCCTTCCATGGTCTTGTTGTCAAAGCCCTGCGTGAGTCGTAAAGCATCCAATGTGGTGGCACCTTCGAATAACTCGCAATATAACTCCTCGAACTGACTCATGGCAAAGAGCATCGGCATGATGACGCCATGTAGGGCGCCCATACGCTCCACACGCTTGAGCGTTTCTGCCAGGTGCGCGCGCAACTGGTCCAGGCTCATGCCGCGCAGGTCGCAGCTTTCGAAGTAAGCGATGTGCTGTTTGATCTCCGGCAGGAGTTCTTCAAGCCAATAGGACTCGAATCGTTCGATGAGGGGGTTCAGGGCAGCCTCTTGTTGTTTTGACATTCCGGCCCCCACCTTGCCCATCATCATCTTGAACACGCCCGGCGCGGCGCGGTTGAGCAAACCCATGCCTTTCATCACCACATCGGGCGGCGCGGTTTTGGGCACCATGCCCATGTATGGATAGGTGTTGATGCGCTCCACCCGTATCTGAAAGGGCAAGCCCGCCCCCTCGAAGCTG
>DATHTL010000046.1:0-120214 GCA_035463255.1 Anaerolineales bacterium
CGCTCGAGAAGCTTCAGCAAGGCGAACCCGGTCTGTTCCCGGGATTGCAGAGCAATATCCAGGAAGCGCCGCAACTGATCCTCACGCACCCCGTACATCCGCTTGACCTTTTGCTTCTCGCGCAGCTGCTCGGCATAGACACTCTCCTTGCGCGTCGGTTTTTTCCCATGCATGCCCGGCGGCTGGTTGAGCCGCCGTTCCAGGCTGGGTCCACCGGTGCCAAAAAGATCTTTCCCCTCTCGTCTCGACAGCTTGTGTTTGGGTTTACGATCGCGTCCCATAGGAATCACAAATATATTGGCAATCTCAAGCTAGAACAATTAGGGATTACCCCTTTGCTCGGAAGGCTTCTCCCCAAATAATTCCCCATATTCGCGGCCCCGAAGGCTATCGACGATATTGTTCCACTCTCCCGCGGAGATCGCCTCTTTCAAAACGGACATTACCTGCCGGGTACGTTCTGCAGCATCACTGCGCTTGAGACCAGACCGGGCACCTACCCGGTTATAGAACTCCTCCAACTCGTAGCGATCGGTGATGTCCGCCCGGGCCAGAACGTACTCCTCCAACTCCTGAGGAAGTTGTGCAACAACGCCATTCCAAATCTGGCGGTCGACCCGCTCACCCAGCGTCTCCAAAACGGCTCTTGTGACCGTCATGGCCTCTTCACGAGGCAGCCCAGCCTGTTCCTGAACTCGATTGATAAAATCCTCAAATTGCATACAACTTCCTCACACTTTCTATCTACCGTATAAAAATTTTTCCAGCCCGAATCGATGCGGAATAGCACTTTAGATCGACCTTCGCCGGGCCTTCCACAACTTTGCCGCTGCGGATGTCAAAGCATGAACGGTGCCAGGGGCATTCGATCTGGTGGTCGTACAGTTTTCCCTCGGATAATGGTCCATAACGGTGCGTGCAAAACTCCTGGAAAGCATAAACCTCGCCGGATTGCCTGGCAACAGCAATAATCTTGCCATCCCAATTGATCCTAAGGGTTTCACCATCTTTGAGCTGGTTCGCGTCGCAGACTGAGACCCATCCATCCTGCCGCTCGAACATCGATACATTAATGGTCTTCCGGGGAGTCCGCGTATAGCGACGATGACGCCCAACCCCAACGCCATCGTCGTATACCATCGTCCCACCGAGATAGCCAGATACTAGAATGATTCCAACACCGACCATAGATAGCAGCAAAAGAGGCAATGACGTCCCTGCCGCATCCAATTGCGCGCCGCGCAACACAAAGTTGACAACAAACAGCCCGACCGCAGCCAGATTAAGCGTCATGTGAATGTTCGCCGTTTTCCGGGCGGGATGATCGAGCCGGATATCGGAGCGATCGATGAAGCCTGCCAACGCAGCAAGAAGAGCAGCAACAATCCCGGCCGCCATTGCATAGTAAGACGCGCGAAACAAGGTGTTTGAATCATCCGATAGATAAGAGATCACATCAAGGATCAGACTGAGAATAAAGAGCCCGATCGGTAAGTGAACGAGGGCCGGATGTAAAGGATGTCGAAAGGGTTTCCCTTGCAAAAATGCTTTGAGCATACGTTATTTCTCCGGTGGTACGGCAGCGCCGCCCTCTTTAGCAATCTCGCGCCACTTCTTTTTCGAAAGCCTCGCGACGTTGATCCCGTAAGCATAGATCATGCGTCCGCCCAGGTATCCTGAGACCAATAAGAGAAGCGTTGCCAGCGCAGAGAGCGCCACCTGAGCCGCCGGAACCGAGATCATTGTTTGATATGTTTGCCAGCGCAGTGCGAGATTGATTCCCCACAAAATGGAAATGAATACATTTAGGATCATGTGATACAGACCCAGCTTCCAGGCGGGCTTTTCGGGGCGGATATCGGTCCAATCGGCATAGCCGGTGGGAATCGCCAGGAGCGCTACGATCAAGCCGATCAGGATCGCGTAGAACGCCATTTGCACAAGAGTATTATCGCTATAAATAAGCGAAAGGAGATCGAACACAAACGCCGCCGGCCATAGTGCCGTAGGAATATGCACCAGCGCCGGATGTAATGGATGCTTTAACCATTTTCCCTGCAGGAATTCAATCATAACGATGTGTAACCTCTCCTTTCATAGTCGATGACGACCGAGTTCAATAAAATCTTAGCCGCAAGCGGCGAAAGGAGTAAGCAGGGAAATCTCTTAAGTGTTGATAGGGAAAATCCCCCTTTTTGATCGAGAATGAGCGTCAGCGCTGGACAACAAAGTTGAAGTAGCCGATGAAATGATCGCCTCGGTCTTCTAGCGTCACCGTTAAACCTTCCATGGGGCGTCGTGGGAAGTACAACTGGCTTGTGATTTCGTTTCCACCTTCCGGTCTCAACTTCACGTGGATGTGCTCGATCGGCCGGCTCGAATACAGCCCGGGCAGGACTGTTTCCAGATAATAACGTCCTTGCGCATCGGTGAATTGATGTCCGCGCAGGCGGTAGCCCGCGTTATCGTATTCTCCCTGTGCATCGGCCTGCCAGAAATCCAGCCAGGCGTTTGGCAACGGCTGGCAATTTTGATCGAGCACATAGCCAACCAGGATCAGCCGCGTTCCCTGCATACCTTCTTCGAGCAGAGAGTTTCGCTGCGGTGTATCGCGGGTGTAATAAGGACCTTCAGTCTGCGCCTGTGTCAGCCCATTGCAGACGGGCGCGAGAAGCGCAATCCCCATTTGAGTGAAAATATCGTCACTTGCAACAGGAGTTGGGGAGAGCCCAATAGCTTGCGTTAACGTTGGGGAAACAGGATCAACTACTGGCGTGAAAGTCGCCGCGGGCAGAGCCTCCGTCGGGATAGGCGTTGGGACGATCTGAGTCTCCGTTCCCGCACAGGCCGTGAGCAACGTAATTACGAATAAAACAGCGAGCACTTTTTTCATTACAAATATCCTTTGTTTGGCCTTGTGAAGTCCGTTAGACGTTGGGGCAAAATTAACGCCCAACTTTCGCAAGGCTCATCTCAGTTTGAGGTTAGACGAAAAGGGACACAGCCTTCTTACAGACGCTTATAATCGAGCTTCGTTGGAGGATTTGTGACCATTTTTCAAAAAGTCGTAGATTTTTACCGAGACCCGGATTATTTCACAAACATTCGCAGAATTGCCCTGCCGATTATTGTTCAGCAGCTCGTATTCTCAGGTTTGAACATGCTGGGAGTGGTCTTCGTGGGGCAAAAGGGTGACGCGTCCGTTGCCGCGGTGGGGCTGGCCGGCCAGATCGCCTTCTTACTGAACCTCGTCCATTTTGGCATTATCAGCGGCGCGGCGATGTTCACCGCCCAATTCTGGGGCAAACAGGATATTACCAATTTGCGACGCGTGCTCGGCTTATGTTTGATGCTGGCCATCTCAGCCAGCCTGATCTTCTTTGCGCTCGCACAACTATTCCCATCCCAGATCTTGAGCATTTACTCAAAAGACCCGATGGTCATCGATCTGGGGACGAACTACATCCGCATCTTCTCGTGGACGTTCCTCTTTTTTGCAATCACCTTTAGCTACGCTTTGGTGATGCGCTCGACGGGCGATGTAAAAACGCCGACGACAGTCAGCGTTGGCGCGCTGCTGATCAGCACCTTCCTTTCATATTCATTGATCTTTGGGAGATTTGGGTTGCCGGAGCTTGGCATTCTGGGCGCGGCAGTCGCAGCAGTGATCGCGCGGTTTCTGGAGTGCATCACGCTTCTCACTATTATCTACACGCGCCGCTCTCCCGTGGCTGCCTCAATTCGAGAGCTGACAGGTTTCGATCGGGTCTTCCTGGGCCGGGTGATCAAGCCCATGCTGCCTGTAATCCTGAACGAGCTATTCTGGTCGATGGGCATCACAACCTACAATATCATTTACGGTCGCATGGGCACACAGTCCTATGCCGCGATCAATATTGTTTCGACGATCGAACAGGTAGCCTTTGTAGTCTTCATCGGCGTTTCAAATGCCACCTCTGTGCTGGTGGGAAATCGTATCGGCGCGGGTCAGGAGGAAGAAGCCTATCGCTACGCCGGGCGCTCGCTTGGCATCGGGATTGTGGGCGGCATACTCCTGGGAATGGTGTTGCAACTTGTGAAGGCTCCAGTACTGTCGCTGTACAATGTCTCGCCGGAAGTGATCCATAATGCGAACAACCTGATCAATGTGGTGACCTTTTTCCTGTGGATACGCGTCAACAACATGACAACTGTGGTGGGAATCCTGCGCGCGGGCGGCGATACACGTTTTTCTCTCTTTCTGGATGGCATCATCATCTGGATCGTCGGTGTGCCAATGGCATATCTGGGCGCGTTTGTGTGGGATTTTCCCGTCTATTTTGTGTATCTCTGCGCCATGTCTGAAGAGGCGACTAAATGGGTCCTGGGCATCAACCGCTACTTCTCTCGCAAGTGGATCAATAACTTGACAGCGCATGTGGAGGGAATTTAGATCTCCTCCGAATGCTCGATCACGTAACTTTCGTAGGACTCCATCAACTCTTTTGTGATCGGACCGGGCCTGCCCTCCCCTACTGTGACATGGTCGATCTGGATCACGGGCACAATGCCGCGCGAGCTCGACGTGATAAATGCTTCGGCCGCAGCCGAGAGCTGGTCCCGTTGCAGAGGCTGGTGCTTTACCTCCAGCCCTCTCCCCTGCGCGATCCCGATGACTGTTTGGCGCGTGACGCCGAGCAGGATATCATCGCGGGCAGTGCACAAGATCTCTCCTCGCTCAGCGCGAGAAACGTAAAAGAAATTACTCGTCATCCCCTCCAAGATCTTTCCATCTTTCACTAACAATGCCTCGAAAACTCCCTCCTGGGCAATATGTTTTCTTTTTGGGTCACTGCGCGCGATGAATGTAGTGGATTTGAGTCGCGGATGCTGCCTGTGGAGCTCTGTCGTTTCCACACGCACGCCGTTTTCATACACCTCGCGCGGCAATGTCTTCAACGGCTCAATCGCAATATAAGCTTCGCCCTGTTTTGTCATCACCAGGCGGACGCGCGCCTCGCCAGGTCGATCTGGCTCAAGCAAGGCGCGCAGCTGTCGGCGGAGGGAGACCTCGTCCACGTCTGGCGCGGAAACTGGTTCATAGAGGCGTCGTAAATGCGCATCAAGCCCCAGAACGCGCCTGCCTCCATCAAAGGTACGGAAGGTGCTGTAATATCCATCGGGCAATTGACGCGTAATGGAGTCCAGCGAGCTTTGATCCTCCAGAGAAATAGGCTCGATCTTCGTTCCTTTGAGATGCCAGGCGCTAATGGATGACATGTATACTCCCATTGACCGTATTGCAACACGAATGTCGCTTCGATCAAAGGCGCGACAGAAGAGTGTTGTCATGAATTTTGATTATAAGCCTTGACACATCGGGCTAGGCCGGTGTAAACTCGAACAGCTTTACTTAAAATAAGATAAGTGAAGCAAATCTCAACGAAAGGAGCGCACTAAATGTATATCGCCAGCTCTGTACTTATCTTTAGCATCCCCGATGCTGGATTGTTACCTTATCGTAGTGCGCCTATTGACCGTTTTTAGGTCTTTCCCGTCTGTCTTTTCAGGCTGTGGCGCACCCGCCACAGCCTTTTTATTTTGTTTTGTCCTGTGTAGCGCCGAAGCGTGACATCTGCCCTGGCGGGCGGTGAAAGAGGAGAACGCTTTCTACACAAACTTTGGAGAGAATGCCATGACCACACTCGAACCCACGCTGACTTTTGACTTCCGCAAAGCCATCGATAAGAATCACCTGAAGGGTATCTGGAAAATGATGGTGGACTATCGCTTGCCTTATCTCGGCGCGACCCTAGCGCTGGCCGTCTCAGCGCTGGCGCAGACATTCATGTATCTATTGTTGCGCTACTTCGCCGACGATGTGTTGACACAGGGCAACTATATCGGTAACAGCCTCACCCAAACCTTCCTCTGGATTGGATTAGGGTTTGTGGGTTTGGCCATTGTCCAAGGCAGTTTCTCCTTTCTCTCCGGGCGGCTCGCCGCCTACACCGCCGAAGGAATCACGCGCCGGCTGCGTGACTTTCTGTTCGATCACATCCAGCGGCTGAGCTTCTCATATCACGCCACCACGCCTACGGGCGACCTGATCGAGCGCGTCACCTCCGATGTGGACGCCCTGCGCCGCTTCTTCAGCGAACAGGGCATCGGCATTGGGCGTATCATCCTGCTCTTCGTGATCAACTTTGTGGCGATCCTGAATCTGAATGTCAGGCTCGGACTGCTTTCGGTCATTGCAATCCCGTTTATGCTGTTGGTGTCGATCTGGTTCTTCAAGCGTGTGACAAAGGCGTTTGAGAATTACCAGTCTCAGGAAGCCGTCCTTTCGACAACGTTGCAGGAGAATCTCACTGGCGTTCGCGTGGTCAAAGCCTTTGGGCGCCAGGAATATGAAAAGGGCAAGTTCGAAAGAGACAACTGGACCAAATACATGAAAGGCAAGTTCTTGCTGCTCATGCACTCACTGTTCTGGCCTCTCTCCGATATCGTGCTTGGACTCCAGATGCTGTTCGGCTTTGTGTACGCAGCACTTATGGCGATCAACGGCGAAATCACGGTCGGCATGTACATCGCCTATGTTGGGCTTGTCGTCTGGCTGATCTGGCCGATCCGCAACCTGGGAAGAATCATCGTAAATGCCTCGTCGGGTATGGTCTCGTATGGCCGCCTGATGGAGATCGTCAAGCAGGCGCGCGAACCGCTCTTTGATGGGAAGTTCCAGCCGAATGGTCCTGTCAAAGGCGAGATCGCTTTCGAGGATGTCTCATTCATCTATTCGGATGGCAAGGACCATGTGCTGAAAAATGTTTCGTTCCGTGTCAAGCCGGGGCAGGCAGTAGCCCTGTTGGGCTCCACCGGTTCGGGCAAGTCATCGCTGGTCAACCTGTTGCCCCGTTTCCATGAATACTCCAGTGGGCGCATCCTGCTCGACGGTGTGGTGATCAAGGATTACTCCCGTGCGTATCTGCGCAGGCAGATCGGCATCGTGGAGCAGGAACCCTTCCTGTTCAGCCGCTCCATCCGCGAGAACATCACCTATGGTGTTGGACGGGATGTCTCTCAGGAAGAAGTAGAACGCGCTGCAAAAGCCGCTGCGGTTCACGATGTGATCCTCAGCTTCCCTGATGGCTACAATACCTTGGTCGGCGAGAAGGGCGTAACGCTCTCTGGCGGACAAAAACAGCGTGTGACCATTGCACGGACTCTGCTCAAGAACCCGCGCATCCTGATCCTGGATGACTCAACTTCCTCTGTCGATACAGAGACCGAAGCCGCGATCCGCGATGCGTTGAATGAGCTGATGGAGAACCGAACCACGTTCATCATCGCCCACCGCATCCAGTCCGTGATGATTGCCGATCTGATCCTGGTCATGGATAAAGGTGAAGTCATTCAAATGGGAACCCATCAAGAACTGGTCTCTCAGATGGATGGCATGTACCGCAGGATTTACGATATCCAGACGAGGATCGATGAAGAACTCGAAATAGAAATTTCGAGAGTCAATTAGAAACGCTCAGCTGGTCGAGCAACCAGGGCGTTTGTAAGGGTGTACCGGAACCATAATGATGCTTAGGTTTCGGTGCGTCCCGCCAGACCATGCGGGACTGCTCGACCATCGTTTTGTAATGGAGAATATGAAATGAGCGACGAACTTATTGAATTAGAAGAAGAAGAACATACTTCACAACTCACTGCACCCGTGCTCAAGCGGATCGTTGGTTTGCTAAAGCCGCACTGGAAGTGGGTGCTGGGTTTTGTGATCACAATCATGTTGACATCGGTGCTCGACGCCTACTTCACATATCTCAACAAAGAGATCGTCGATACAGGCATCACACTGAAGGATAAATCCGCCCTGACGCGCATCGCGATCGTCTATGGCATTTTCCAGCTGATGCAGGCCGGTTTCGTATTCACCTTCATCTACCTGGCTGGCGTGCTGGGTGAGCGAGTCCAGTATGACCTGCGCAAGATATTGTTCAACCACCTGCAGGATCTCTCGCTCTCGTACTACGCGCAGAACGCCGTTGGGCGTCTCATTGCACGGGTGACATCCGACACCGGTCGCGTATCTGATTTGCTGACCTGGGGATTGGTGGACACCATCTGGGCGATCATGAATATCACAACATCACTGATTTTTATGGCGATCATCAACTGGAAGCTGGCATTGATCGTTTCGGCGGCCATCCCTATCATGGTGATCATCGCCGTGCAGTTCCGCAAGCGAATATTGGTGGAGTACCGTGTTTCACGCCGCACGAACTCCAAGATCACTGGCGCCTTTAACGAGAACTTCCAGGGCGTGCGTGTGGTCAAGGCGCTCTTGCGCGAGGACGAGAATACAAAAGAGTTTCAGGGACTCACGACCCAGATGTATAAAGCGTCCTACCGGGCCGCCTGGCTCTCAGCACTCTTCCTTCCCACCGTGCAGATCATCGCGGCAATCGCGATGGGGCTCATCATCGGGTATGGCGGTTCACAAATCACCCTCGGTGTAATGACCATCGGCGGCATTCAGGCGTTTGTCTCGTATCTCACGTTCATGATGTGGCCCATCCAGGACTTCGCCCGGGTGTATGCCGAAATGCAGCACTCCATCGCTTCGGCAGAGCGCATCTTCAAGCTGGTGGATACGCCAGCGGAGGTCCATGACCGGCCGGATGCAGTTCCGGCAGAGACGTTGCTGGGCGCGATCGAATTCGACCACGTAGATTTCTATTACGAAGACCGCAAGCCCGTCCTGATGGATTTCTCGTTGAAGGTCAACCCCGGTGAGATGATCGCCCTGGTCGGCCCGACTGGTGGAGGCAAATCGACCATTGTGAATCTCCTGTGCCGGTTCTACGAGCCGCGCGAAGGAGTCATCCGCATCAACGGTCGCGACTACATGGATTACACACTTGCCTCCATCCACAGCAAGATCGGGATCGTGCTCCAGACGCCGCACCTGTTCTCAGGCAGCGTGCGCGACAACATCCGCTATGGACGGTTGAATGCCACGGACGAAGAGCTCATCGAAGCCGCGAAGATCGCCGGCGCACATGACTTCATCGTGACCCTTGAAAAAGGGTATGACCAGAACGTGGGCGAAGGCGGCAACCTGCTTTCTGTTGGACAGAAGCAATTGATCAGCCTGGCCCGCGCCGTGCTCGCTCGACCCGAGCTGTTCATCATGGATGAGGCCACATCGTCAGTAGACACCCTCACCGAGGCCCTCATCCAGAGAGGCATGGAAGCGCTGATGAAAGGACGGACATCGTTCGTCATTGCGCATCGCCTGTCCACCATCCGGCGTGCAAACCGTATTCTCGTGATCGAGAATGGAAAGATCGCCGAACAGGGCACCCACGCGGAGCTGCTTCGCCTGGGTGGACACTACTACCGCCTGTACACACAGCAGTTCCGGCACGAACTGGAAACGCAGTATGGGCTGGCAGAAGCAGTTGGCATTCAGGAGAAAGAAGAAGCGCCTGAAGCCCTGGCTGCTGATTAGCAAATCGCCTTGCGAAGGTTTTCTTATGGATGACCTTATATAACCCAAACCTTCGCGAGGCCGAGAGATGAGAGAGGTACTATCATGAACAAGAACAACTTACTCGTACGCTACGATAAAGATTTGCGCCTTCGTATCATGTACCCTGAGGCGCGCAAAGAGATCACGCGCGATGTGGTAAGGATTATCCGCAACGCGCCCGGCATGAATGTTGTGTCGTTTACATTTGCGAATGAGCGCAACCTTCATCGTGTGATTCATAATGAAGTCGAATATCTTTTGCCGCTGCAGCAGCCGTTCACGTGGAAGGTCTACGACCACGATTTGCTGCCAAGCCTGAAAGATGAGCTTGTATCGCATGGTTTTGCTGCGGATGACGACCCGGCCGCGGTGATGGTGCTCGATGTGAAGAATGCCCCTGCCTCCCTCTCCCAACCGGTGACGGCAGACATCCGGCGCATTGACACTGCCGAGGGACTTAAGGATATCATCCACGTCCTGGACAAGGTCTGGGGCGGACACAATTCCTGGGTGAACGACCGTCTGGGGATCCATTTGCAGATCCCAGGATACCTGAGCGTGTACGCCGCCTACGTGGATAACCAACCGGCATCCATCGCCTGGACGTACTTTCCGCAGGGACAGTTTGCCACCTTGTTTGCCGGGTCCACAGTTCCTGAATATCGCAAGCAGGGACTATACACCAGTCTGCTCGCGACGAGGATCAATGAGATCCGAGAGCGCGGCTACCGCTTTGCGGTGGTCGAAGCTGGCTCCATGAGCAAGCCGATCGTGGCCAAGCACGGCTTCCAGCACTTGACCACTGTACACGATCTTGAGTGGAAGGGGAATTAAAACCAAAAAGGGCGAGCTATCATGAAGCTCGCCCTTTTCCTCTTTTAAGCAGGCTTATGCATGAGGACCGTCTCTTCAGGGGGCTTGGATAACGAGGAGATGAAAGCAATCATGATGATCAACATCAGAACGCCGCCTATACACAGGAAACCATTCGGACCGATCAACAGGAGCAAGTTGGCCAGGCCTCTTGCCCGGGCGCTACCGGTGACCTGCTCGTTTGCCAGTCCCTGGACAAACCAATAGAAGAAGCCTGTTCCGCATAGGGTGATCAGGAAGAGGGCTAATCCTGACATCAATACCTGGCTCCGACTAATAGGACGCGTGATTCTCGTAAAGCTCGAACCGAGTCGTTCTTGAAATGCAGCCAGGATCGCTTCCGAGTTTTCTTTGTTGCAGGTGATATTGAATCTCTTTTCGCTGCCGCTATCACCGACCGCAAGAACTTTGAGCAAGTCACCGAAGAGTGTCACGGTCTTGACCCGTTGCAGGGGCAAATAGCAAAGGTTTTGTAGGTGATATTTCTTCCTCTCGTTGTAAAGCTGTTTCTGCGTAGTTCCACCTCTGATTTCATTAACCACTTGGCCGGCAAGGTTCGGAAGAACATCAAAAGCAAGCAGACTATCTGCAGAGAGGTGCACGACCGCAGACATTTGTTTACCTGGCGTCAGCCAAACCTGATCCGCGGAGACTTCTCGGGCAGCCATGGGCCTATTCAAATTATCCGTCGCCATGGTAGATGGAACTGGCGTTGAGTCAGGCTGGGTAACAGGCTCTGCATGCATCGCATTATTTCCTGGCGGGACATTGGAAGAAGACAGTTTCTCCAGTTCTGTTTTTGCGAGTGCATTGTTGGGATTTATGCTTAATACCCTCTCCAGGCACATCCTTCGTTTATCCCCGGTGACCAGAGACGACATCCACAACCAAGCAGTCTCGTTCCCCGGATCCTGCTTGAGGACTTCAACCAGCAGGCGTTGACCGTTCTGCTTGTCCCCAGACCTGATCATCACAATTGCTTCCTGAACTTTGTTGTCCACCATCATTTCCACTCCTGAATCAAGCTACTTTGAAATTAACGATCACCGCCAGTCTATCACGGCAGTGACTGCATTGTAAAATAATGCAATGGAATTTATACAGAATCATCTTCGTTGAACGAACAAAGATGGGCAACGCTGGTGTCCATCTCTGTTCGTCGCGTTTTCCCCTCTGTCAGCACGGAACGGAGGTCGGGTATTCCGCACATCATCCCAAATTTGTGAGCAGGCTTACTTTCGTCTCAGGCCCGTCCGAATCTTCTTGTACGGTCGAAAATACTCTTCGGTGTACATTCCCACCAGCCAGACGAACCCCGCAATCAGCCCAGCAGCGATCCACTTAAGCAATACGACCATGTCTGCTCCACATCTCTATGGCTTCCCATTGAAAGAACATTCCTGTCTTCCATTTACATGACGGAGATTCTCAAAAAAGTTACGCCATAGAGCTTGCAATCCTGAAATTTCCAGGCTGCCGCAGTATAGTCCATGAACTTAAGGACTATAGACAGGAAATGTACAGAAATATAAAAAAGGGTAAAATACGTTCGCTCGCTGCCCGGGTTGGTCCCCTCTTGTAGACAGCGGGCACTTCATTTAATCCTGAGCGATCTACTGCACGCGTGCAGGAACAATCTATGGAACTCAAACAGCTAAATAAGATTTTCGAAACTCTCGAAAGGAAGAAACCATTTTTCTGGGCAGTAACGGGGTTTGTTTTAGCGCTCGTGCTGGGTGGGCTGGATTATTGGAGCGGCAATGAAATCGTTTTTACTCTGTTCTATTTTATTCCGATCGTCTTAGTCACCCTGGCGATTAACCAGCAGGCCGGGGTGCTCCTATCCTTCCTGAGCGCACTCCTCCTATTGATCGCCGAAATCGCGGCCGGACAGAGCTATTCGCATCCTATCATTTACTTTTTCAATACCGTCATCCGGACGGTCTTTTATTCGTTTGTTGCCTATCTGGTTGCTGCGTTACACAGATCTCAGCAGGAGGAACGCATGGCAGCGCGCACCGATTACGTCACCGGCGCGGTCAACTCGCGGTACTTCAACGAATTATTGAAGATGGAGATCGACCGCATTCGAAGATATCCCCACCCCTTTACCGTCGTTTTCATCGATATTGACAACTTCAAGATGGTGAACGACCTGTTTGGTCATCAGGTGGGAGATTTTGTGCTGCGTTCCATTGCTGCGGAGTTGAAATCACAGTTGCGAAAAACGGATATTGTTGCCCGGGTGGGCGGCGATGAGTTTGCATTGTTGTTGCCTTCCACAATCCGGCCGGAGGCGGAGATTGTGCTGGCCAAGGTTCACGCCAACCTTAGTGAGGTGATGAAGCAAGGGAACTGGCCGGTGACCTTCAGCATGGGCGCGGTGACGTGTGTCACGCCTCCCTATGCTGCAGAACAGCTCATCAACCTGGCGGATGAGCTCATGTATGCCGTCAAAAATAGCACAAAAAACGACGTTCGTTTTATTACCTGGGGAGGAGAAAAAAAGTATCGCTACCAAACATCTGCTTGACTACAGCTGTTGCAGGGGGCGGATTAGACAAGCCTTTATCTGAATAAATATTTCTCGATCATTTCCGCCAGCTTCTTCAAACTGACGGGTTTCGTGATGTAGTCGGTCGCGCCGGCGGCCAGGCAGCGTTCCCGGTCGCCGGGCATGGCCAGGGCTGTGAGAGCGATGATCGGCACGGTTCGAAATTCAGGGTCCGCACGCAGGCGGCGGGTCGCTTCGAGCCCATCCATATTAGGCATTTGAATGTCCATCAGGATCAGGCTGGGGGTCGTCCGCCTGGCCAGGTCGATCCCAGTGATTCCATCGCGAGCTGCCAGAACGTGATAGCCCGCATTCTCGAGGTAATCAGAGATCATGATTGTTGCCTCGCGAGTGTCTTCGATGAGAAGGATAAGCGGCCGATCTTTCATATTGGGGCGAATCGCGCGGAACTTGCCTGTGCTCCTCAGCCTCAGCTCCGCATCACTGGCCAGGGCAGGCTCCCAGGGCAAAATGATGTTGAAGCGGCTGCCCTCTCCCGGCTTGCTATCCACGGTGATACTTCCTCCATGCAGACGGACCATCTGGGTGACAAGCGATAGCCCCAGGCCCGTACCGGTTGCCTCACGTGCCAGGCTGGAATCCAACTGCACGAAGGGCTTGAACACGCGAGTCAGATCCTTCTCACTGATCCCAATCCCATGATCCCAAACGGTGAATAGCACATATTTCTCTTCCCGATCAGCCCGGACCTGAAGTCCTAGCTTGCCCTTTTCCGGCGTAAATTTGACAGCATTGCTAAGCAGGTTCACAAGGACCTGTTTCAGGCGCCGCTCATCTGCCCACAAGGATTCAACATCCGCAGCAATGTCAAGAGTTACCTCCTGACTCTTTTTATGGGCCATCTCATAGATCATTCGCAGGCTGGCCTGACAGACGCGTTCCACATTCACTTCATCGATATTCAATACGATCTGCCCGGCTTCGATCTTGGCCAGATCGAGGATATCGTTGATCAGAGACAGAAGATGATGTCCGCTTTCGATAATGGTGTTGACGTACCGTTCCTGCTTTCCGGTGAGAGGCCCAGCGAGACGTTCCGCCAGGCTCTCCGAAAGGCCGAGGATGGAATTAAGTGGCGTACGAAGCTCGTGACTCATATTCGTTAGGAACTCATCCTTCGCACGCAGAGCCCGTTCCAGCTCCCGTGTGCGTTCTTGCACGCGCCGCTCGAGCCCGGCGTTCAACTTGAGGATCTCCTCCTCCGCCTGCTTGCGCGTGGTGATGTCCATCTTGAGCCCCTGCCAGTATAAAGGCTGGCCTCGTTCATCACGGATAAGAACAGTCTGATCGTGGAACCAGACTAGGTGCCCATCCTGTGCCAGCATTCGATATTCCATGACCGAAGGCTTGCCGTCGCGGTCACTTTCTTCTACCGTTCTGATTACCCGATCACGGTCTTGAGGATGCAGCCTGCTTTGCCAGAACTCAGGATCTGCAACCCATTCTTCCGCGGTATACCCGAGGATCGTCTCGATTTGTGGACTGACATAAATCGTATGCGTGATTTTTTCCACCGGACTCAGGTAAACAATGACAGGAAGCCGTTCCACCAGCAATTGATAACGTGACTGCGCCTCCCGATGAGAACGCCGTATTTCCGCTTCACGGAGCTCACGCTCGATGGCCGGGACGAGCCGCGCTAGCCTTCCCTTGAGCAGAAAGTCATGCGCGCCGGCCTTCAGTGCGGCGATCGCGGTCTCTTCACCAATTGTGCCAGATATAACGATGAAGGGAAGATCCAGTCCACTTGTTTCTAGCGTTTCCAGAGCGGCCATTGCACTGAACCGGGGCATGGAGTAGTCAGATAAGATAATATCCCATGTGCGCTTGGCAAGTGCAGCCTGCATATCTGGTTTTGTTTCCACCCGTTCGAACTCCACCTTATATCCGGCGCGTTCGAGTGTATGGATGACGAGATGAGTATCGTCCTGTGAGTCTTCAATCACTAAAACACGTAACCGCTGATTTATCATAAGTGGCTTTATTTGTTGCGCAAGAATCATACCACTTTTGGTGAAGTGTATTCTGCATTCCCCGTTCGTGCGCTTCGTTACCAACGCCCAGTGACAGTAAATTGTTCCCCGCTTAAGCCAGGACGATCCTTTGCTCTGTGATGGATACGTGATTTCCACAATGCATGCACCTTAAGCTAGTAGACGCAGCTTGCCATTGCGCATGACCACACACGGCGCAACGCAGCGTAGATGCAAGCGTGCGCACTGCAACAGGTTCAGACGATCCCTTTTTCACAGCGATGACTCGGTCAAACAACTTCCACCAGCGATCAATCTGAATATTCTTAAAGTCATGTCGCTCAAGAATGGAACGGAATTCCGTCTCGCTCTTAACCTTTGCTTTTCGGCCCGACTGCTCCGTACCGCGGGAAGTCAACAGGACGCCGCCTGCTCTGAGAACACGGGCAAGCTCGTGCAACGGTTCATCCATGGTTGGGAAAAGTTCGAGCACCTCGAGCGCGCAAACGGCATCGAACGTCTCATCCGGGAACGGAAGCGGCAAAGACTGGTGACGCAGTAATTCTACAGATCCCTTTTGGCCAGGGACTAGAAGCTCTTTATCCGCCGGATCCCGCTCAGTGTGGAGGTCAAATTTTGCGGCAGCCTGTTCCAACATGCCCCGAGAGAGATCCAGTGCGATGATATGCCCCTGGAATTCCGGCCGGCTCAGCAACGCCAGGGACAGGCGTCCTGTGCCAGTGGCGAAATCCAGAACGAAAGGCTCGGGCACAGCCCGCAACGCCTCGATAAGTGGCCGGGCAAGCATTTCATCATCCCGCAACTGGCTGGCACGCTTGCCCTCATCATACTTCTTGGACCAGCGGTCATAAAGCCATGCCTGCACGCGGGGTCCCAGATGAGCACCTTCGTAAAAGTAAACTTCGCGATCCAGCAGAAAACCGACGATCAAAAACACTGCAACAGCAATGATCCAGCCCATGACAACTCCTGTTCTATAAACCGATAGTGACAATAAACGGCGTGTCAATCGACGCGCCGTATGTATTGGATATCAAGGATTACCTGAGAATCGATTAGCGATGATAATTTTCCCAGTAGACAATTTTCCCATTCTCGACTTCCATCACCTCATCGTCCTCACCCCGCCGCAAGAAGAGCCCGTTCCGGTAGACCTCCCAGGAGTAAGTGACAATACTGCCGACGTTTTTTACATCACCGATCTTCGTCATATAGCCTGCATCCAGATATCCCTGCAGGTAGGTCTGGAAGGTCAGCTTTCCGGTGAAATGACAGAAACCCGAGCAGGTTATATCATCATCAACATAAGCCATCGCCGTTTCCAGGTCTCCGGCTTCCAGCGCGTTCCAGAACGCCTGGACCACTTTGGCAGCGCTGAGGGGATCATTCGTCGGAGTAGGCTGTGGGGTAGATGTCGGTTGAGCAAAGAGCGAACTGCCCGTACAGGCGTTGAGAAGGTATGTCAGGATCACTAAGAAGATGAAGAAGGCTGCTTTGATATTCATGGATGTTTACCTTAAGCTTGAAAAGAGAAGCCAGGAGCAATAAATGCGTAGGCTCTACTATTTTACCGAGATTGGTGGCTTCTCCGCCTAACAGCTTCGTAAACTATGAATACTGCCTTATCCCCGGCGTGAGTTTAGCAATACCGAGATTCCAATGACTGCCATCACGAGCAGATAAACCAGATAGCTCACACCGTTCACGCTTTGCCAGTTCATCTGATCCGCAAAACGCGCCGCCGCAATCATAGCCAGTAAGGAGGAACCGATATATCCAAAGGCCATGATCCTGAGTCGCCCCCAATCGTTCTCGATCAGAGATTGCAGACTGACAACCCCAAAGGAAGCAAGCCAGGCAGCGAGGGCCCGCGCGGTGAGCGGTGTGAGTGTCCACGGCCAGATGGGGATCATGGCTTGTGGAGCAAGGAAAAGCAACGCAGCGGCATTGACGCTTAAGGTGGCATGCACGGTCAATAGAACACGCATCAAACCGGAGAGGCGGGAGGTCCGTTTAGGGTCCGCTGCAAGCAGGCGCGCCTGACGGTTCAAAGCAACCAGCATGGCCACGGGCAGGAGGACATAAACGGACATCCACAGCCAGGCAGAAGCCCTGGCCAGAATGACTCCGCTTCCGAAATGGAATCGATCAAAATGTAAAAGTGTAGCAATCAAGGTGAGGATGATGAATATTAAGAGTCCGAATGCAGGGCCGCGGACGTGGGCCCAAACTTTTTCTCGTAGCGCCAGCAATCCAAAAATCATCGCGCCAAAATAAAACGCACCGAAAGTAGCAGCCGTCAGCGTGGATTGGATCGTCCAGGCAAAATAGAGATCTGTCTGGCTAGACAGGAAAAAGAGCTCAATTCCAGCTAATAAGCCAAGGAAGCTGCCAATAGAAAAGACGTAGCGCAACCAGGGATGGATCTGTTTCATACTGTGCCTCGTTGTCTCACTGCTTCATAAATGATCAATGCTGTGGAAACTGAAACGTTCAGTGAATTTACTTTACCCAGCATAGGGATCTTGACCTTCACATCCGCGTTCGACATCCAGAAATCCGAAAGCCCCTCGTCTTCCGTGCCAACCGAGATGGCAACCGGCTCACGCAAGTTGACGCCGGAATAGATTACATCGGCAGAAGGCGTTGCAGCCAGGATTCGTATCCTCTTTGCCCGCAACCATTCCAATGCGGACGCGTTATCGCATTCGACAACCGGTACGCTAAATACTGCTCCTCGGCTCGCGCGGACAACATTGGGGTTCCACACATCCACGCGCGGATCGCAGACGAGCAATGCATCCACGTGGGCGGCATCTGCGGTGCGCAGGATCGCGCCCAGGTTACCCGGTTTCTCAACGGATTCCGCAACGATCACCAGAGGGGATGGGCTTAAGTTCAATGTCGCAAGGGAAGTATCAGGTATGGGAAAGACCGCCAGCCATCCATCCGGATTCTCACGATACGACATTTTTTCAAAGACTGCCAGGCTGACCGTCACGTGTTCAGCGTCGGTTGCTTCGATTGGCCGCGCGACCAGCTCGGGTGCGGAAAAGATCGTCTGAGGTTTGTATCCGGCCGAGAGCGCGAGCTGGATCTCGTCATAGCCTTCGACGAGCATCAAAGCACCCTGCCTGCGATGACGCTTATCTTCGCGCAGTTTGACGATGTATTTGACGCGCGGGTTTTGCAGGCTGGTGATATCCATGTCGCTATACAGGTGCACCCGTCCCCATCCTGCGGAAGGCAAAGATCAAGGGAATACCAACGATGAGATATGCGCCGAAATACAACAACCCGCCCGGCCGCGCGGCAAAATCAAAGAGCCTCAGATAAACAAGCGCGGCGGCGGTAATAAAAATGATCAAACCATACGAGGCATATCCGTGATGAAGAATTGCATTGAGATTTCGATGCCATAAAAAAGGGGCGACTCCTAACATCAACGTGAGATAAAACATACCAAAACTTCGCAAGGTAAAGAGTGACATGACCTCGGGAAAAATGCCACCGTTTGTGCCCGGCGCGCCGATCTGGGCAAACGATCCATACATTCCCAGAAAACCAACAAAGAGCACGAAGGCGATCGTCGCGCCATACTGTCCTGCGCTTAATTTGGGATACGAAGATGCCAGAGAAGGGCGAATCCGTATCCAATCGATCAGTCCGATCACGGCTGCCAGAGAGTTTACGATGAGCGTAACCAGATACAACCAGGCAATGGGATGACCCAGGACCAGTCTATCCCGAAAATTGAATAGGACCAACAGCTCCCCCAATCCAAACAACCACAGATAAATCAGCGTGCTGAAGACCAGACTCCACTGCCAGCGCCGCGCGGTGATCCATGCCAGCCAGGCATTGCCAAGGGCCCAGCCGCCGATGGTCATGGTCATAAAAGGCGTGACCTTCCAGGCAAACACCGGTGCAAGCTGCTCCGGCAGAAAGAAAAGAAAAAGACCTGTAAGCGCATAAAGGAATACAAGAAGATAGGTAAGCCAGCGCGAAACGGAAGAAAGCATAATGACCTCTATGCATTCACTGTGGAAGGTTGCTGCTTGTGAATACCGGTTCCATATTTCAAGAGAACAATGCCAACGGCAATGCCTACCAGGACATAGGCCACCATATATAGCAGACCAAACGGGCGCCCTATAAAATCGAATAGCCGAATATAAGCAAATGCGGCTGCGGTAATGGTAATGAAAAATCCAAGCGTGCTAAAGATATGATTGAGAAACAGGGAAAAGCTACGGTACCGGAGAAGCGGCACCACCGCCATTGCAAGCGAGAGATAAAAGGCGCCAAAGCTTCTCAATGTAAATAACGACATCGGTTCCGGGAAGATCTCCCCATTGGTGCCCCAGAAACCCAGTGGGTTCACCAGTGCGGCAACTCCGATGGAACCGGTAAAAACAACGGCACCAAGAGGAAGTATGCGAATGATGCCAGGTACTGCCGGGCCACTTGCTCGTATGGCAGGCCGTAGTCTCAGCCAATCCCAAATCCCTACGACGGCTGTGATTACGTTGACAACCAGGGCCAATACGTATACCCAGGCAACGAAATGCGAAAGGACGAGTTTGTCACGAAAAATAATCAGAATAACGACCTCAAATATGCCAAACAGCCAAAGATACAGCAGGGATGTGCTCACCAAGTCCCAGCTCCACCGTCGAGCGCTAACATAGGCCAGATAGGCGTTTCCCAGGCACCAACCACCGATGGTCATGGCCATAAACGGCGTAACCTTCCAGGCAAAAACTGGCGCGAGCTGCTCTGGCAGGAAAAAAAGCGGCAGCCCGACGATTGCATACAGAACTGCTAGAAGATAAGTCAATCCGCGTGATAACCTCGATAACATAGGCATCCTCCAATAAAGATCTTTCTTGGATAAAACTTGTGTCACTATCGGATTACACTGCCACGTGTCCGGACAGTCATGGTGAGTCCATCTTTCGGATAGGTGGTTACGTGGCGTAAACGAATAACTGTTGTATCGTGAGTATGGCTCAGCTCATAACGGCTGACAATCATTGCCAGAAGGATTTGCGCCTCCATCAGCGAAAAATGATTACCAATACAAACGCGCGGACCTCCTCCAAAGGGCAGGTAGGCATATTTGGGAATCTCAGGCTCGTTCATCTCTGAGAAGCGATTTGGGTCGAATGCGTCTGGTCTGCTCCACCAGCGTGTGTCGTGATGAACTACGTAGGGCGGAATGAAGACCATGCTATCTTTTTCCAAAAGGTATCCATCCAGTTCGACATCTTCTACCAATGCCCGAGGGATGATCGGGGCGGTGGGCTCAATCCGCATAGTTTCTTTAATAACCATCAGGGTATAGGGAAGATTACGCAAATCCGCGAGTGTGGGGGCGCGCCCCTGAAGGACCGAATCCACTTCTGCCTGTAATCTCTTCAAAACATCAGGGTTTCGGTCCAGGTAATGCAACGCCCATACAAGTGTATTGGCTGTCGTCTCATGGCCAGCAAAAAACAATGTGAGAATATTGTCACGCACAAATTGATCGGGCATGGGGTTGTTTTCATCGTCCCGGGTTTGCATGAGCAAGGTAAGCAAATCCGTCCGCGTTTCACTTTGCGGATTAGTGCGTCTCTCATGCATCAGCCTGGCAACCAGCCGAGACATAACGTCGTTTGCCTTGCTTGCTTTGCGGTTGCGATTCCACATCAACCATTCGGGCAACGGCAGGGTAACATCTGCCAAGGTTACCTCCTGTGCCAGCCTGCCAGCCATCGCCAATTCAGGAGTATGTGCCATGTCCATGCCGAACATGGTTTCTGTGATAATCCAGATGGTCACTCGCGTCATATCGGCGTGAATATCACGCGCTTCGCCGTCACGCCAGCCAGACAATAAAGTCTCCCCGAAACGCACCATCGTATCTGCATAGCTCTCGACATGCTTGGTATGCATGAGAGGCTGGATCACCTTGCGTTGAGGACGCCATTCGGGATAATCGCTTGTAAGAATTCCGCGTGCAAAAAAACGATCCAGCCCACGCGGTCGCTTTGAGAGAACGATTGGTTTGTGAAAATCTTGTACACGTTTGACCAGGATTTCTTGAATCAGCGCCGGATGTGAAACGAGGTAGATCGTTCGTCCAGCAGCTCGTAATCGCACGATATCACCAAGCTGTTGTGCGGCGAGGCGAAAGGCCTCTACAGGAAGCCCTTCTTGATTCGTAAAAGCAAGTGTGTTCCCAAGTATTGGCAGGCCTGGCATGGTGGGAGGGATCTTCAGAGGAGACGAAGAGACTGAGTTTGTGGTCATCGTAATATCACCTATAAAACGACCTGAAAGTAACACATCGGATTCAGTTGTGAGTCAACAACAGGACAGTCCAGATTTTACATCAATACGGCGCAAAGAAAAACAGCCAGAAAGGGGAATTCGCTAAACTCCAGATATTGACTATACTTGGAGTAAGAAAGGATCTTCATGGACAACCCCATCAAGCTCACAGAAAAATATGAACGCAATGGTTGGCCCTCGCTCAAGCGCCCAGATCTCACGCCTCCTGCCGGCTGGAGTCTCTCCCTCTTGACCTCCATCGAGCGGATTCGCTCTCATGCACTTTCACCAGATGGACAGACGATCGCTTGCATCAAGGATGGCGAGTCACTATCCGACGTACACCTGATCCCGTCAAATGGAGGCTGGTTGACCCGTATCACCGCGGATCGCCCCCTCGCCCCCTACTGGGATGACGAGATCCCGGCCTGGTCGCTAGATGGCAAATGGATCGCTTTTGGTATCAAGGGACATGTCCATGTTGTACCCTGTGATGGCGGGCTGCCGCGCAAGATCACAGATTTTGCCCCTGCCGCGGGCGGTCCGCGGTTTATGCCCGATTCGCGTGGACTGATCGTGACCGTAGAACGTAACGATACTGACCAGCTTCTCCTGACCGATATCGACGGGGCCTGGCCGCGCGCCCTCACCACAGACACAATCGGCGATCACTGGGATGCGCGCCCATCGCCGGATGGAAGATCGATTGTGTATCTTTTGCGCCGCTTCGATGACCTGAACAGGCTGGATATCGTCCTGCTCGAGATCGAAACCAGGAAGTCTGTTACGCTTTATGGCAAATCGTCCACGCGCGCACTCTCGCCCAAATGGTCGCCGGATGGCAAATGGATCGCCTTCCTCGCGCAGGAAACAGAGCGCGATGAACTCTATCTCATTCGCCCGGATGGAGAAGGTCTGCACCAGCTCACCAACACCGGTCACGATGTGGCGCAGTTCGAGTGGGCACCGGACGGCAGACAGCTCGCCGTTGTGTTCAACCGAAACGGTTCGTTTGATCTTAGCCTTGTCGAAGCAGAAACGGGTTCGATCACGGATATTCGAGGTGGCGCGGGGATTCATGCCAATCCCAATTGGTCACCCGATGGTTCCTTTCTTACATTCGAATACGAGAGTCCTCTACTCCCACCTGACCTTTATCGAGTTGAGTTGGACAGCAAACGCATTACGCAACTGACATTCTCCAACCCGCCCGCGCTGCAGAAGAATAAGAAGGTCATGCCCGAGATCGTCAGCTACAAAAGTTATGACGGTTTGGAGATCCCGGCATTTTTATATCGTCCTGAGAAACCCAATGGCGCGGCGATCCTCTATCCACACGGCGGACCCAAAGATCAATACGTGTTCTTCTGGGATGAAGTTGCCCAGTACTTCACCGCAAAAGGATATACCTACCTCGCGCCCAATTATCGCGGCTCCACAGGGTATGGAAAACAGTTCGAGCGCGCCAACTATGAGAAGTGGGGCATCGGCGATACGCAGGACTGCCTGCACGGTGCCAAATACCTGCGCGGCTTCAAAGAGATTCGCCCCGAAAGCATTGGCATTGCAGGCGGCAGTTATGGCGGTTACATGACCATCTGCTCGTTAGCACGCGACCCGGAGTATCTTTTTGCCTGTGGCATCTCAAAATATGGAGACTCCAACCTGGTGAGCTCGTGGGCCTTGTGTGAAAAGCGATTGCGCTACTACACGGAGATCTTCTTAGGTCACCCGGCTGCCAATACAGATTTCTATTTAAAAGGATCTCCCATTACAGATACAAAAAACGTTCAACGTCCCATGCTGATCCTGCATGGACTGCTCGATACCATCGTCCCACCGGAAGCTTCAGAAGAATGGGTCGAAGCCCTGAAGCGACACGACAAGGTTTTTGAATATAAAACCTATGGGAATGAACCGCATGGTTTCCTGCGCCGTGAAAACCTGCAAGACGTTTACGAGCGTATGGAACAATTTCTCGATTGGTATCTGCTACCCAGATAAACATGGACATTCATATTCGCAACGAAGACCCCCAAGATATTGAGCAGGTAAGAGAGGTCTTGCGCGCCGTATTCCCCAGTGATGCAGAAAGCAGACTAGTGGATGCATTGCGTGCGAACGGCAAAGCCACCATTTCCTTGGTTGCGGTAAAAGGTGATGATGTCCTCGGACACATCTTGTTCAGCCCGGTCACAACCGCCCCACCGAGCGACGCAAAAGGAATTGGGCTCGCGCCGGTTGCCGTTCGCCCCGAGGCGCAGTCACAGGGCATTGGCTCAAAGCTTATCCAAGAAGGACTGCGCTTGGCTAAAGAACTTGGCTTTGACTATTGCGTTGTTCTTGGAGGGTCAAAATATTATCAGCGCTTCGGATTCGAGAAGGCGAGCCCGTTTGGTATACGCAATGAATACGGAGTCGATGACGCATTCATGCTGATCCGTTTTTCAGACCGCAAAGTGACGGGCTTAGTTCACTATGCTCCTGAGTTTGGTGAGCTTTCCGTTTAAGTAACCCAAAAACTAAATTATTATATCTTATTGGCTATACGCAGAATAGAGGAGGCTTGCATGACAGAGACAGAGTTCCTGCATTATGATGAGATGACTTGGGATGCAGTGGCAGCGCTTCCGCGGGATACCCCGCTTGTTTTACCGCTTGGTTGGGGCTACGACTTCCACTTACTTGCCACCCAACTGAGTAATCCTCCCCAAATCGGGCTTCTGCCACTATTCCCATTTGGCTGGCGAAGAAGCGGGCTGGAAGTCCCCGAACCGATCCTTTTTCAATACATATCAAATCTGCTGGATAGTTTGCGGGATGATGGCTTCTCGCGCGTGTATTGCCTTGCCCCTCAAGGACTTGATCCACAATCCTTCTTCAATATCTCTGGCCGCCAATCTTTCTTAACTCTACCAAACTGGAAGCGCAATGTACCAGTTGGTCAAATCCCTTCAGATTCAGAGCGCGGTAAGGTGATCCTGATCCCTATCGGCCACACGGAACAACATGGCTTTCATCTCCCCCTCTCGGTCGACACGATCATCATAGAGGCTATAGCCCAAGGCACAGTCAACAGACTGCCTATGCGCAGCTTTGCAATGCAGGTCATGCCGTACGGAGTTAGTACACATCGGTCCTCGTTCGCGGCGACCATGAATGCCGGGGGACGCGCTTTTGAAGATTTTTGGCTGGCCGTGATCGATCTGCTTGTAGCGCGCGGCTTTGATCGCTTTTATTTCATGAGCGGGCATGGCGGCAACACATCGTTCCTGGTCAATATCGTGAAGTATGCGGGCGAGCGCCATCGCCGCATCTTTTGTGCAACGACGTGGCTGCACACCTCCGGCAGGATTGGCGCGGAGGCATTACAGAAGTATCGAACTTCTCCGATCGGTGGGATGGGACACGCCTGCGAGCTGGAGACATCCTATCTGTTGCATCTCCGCCCCGACCTGTGTCACATGGAACGTGTGATCGATGAAATCGATTTCGTCTCCACACCAGATTACTACATGGACTGGGTTGAAGGCGGCTCGCTTGTTGCAAATCCGCCCTGGGATGACGATACACAGACCGGCGCGTACGGTGCCGGGAGTCATGCGACAGCCGAAAAAGGTCGCTTATGGCTTGAAGCCGCGATTGAGGAGAAAGCTGACCACGTTGAGCAAATACACGAACAGCATGAGCGGCGCGAGAAGAGGAGGAATGAGGGGTACGGACTTTGGGGCAAACGCTAATTGTTACTTGCGAAGGATCTTGAAGGCCATATCAGACGTAAAGTCTGGCAAGGCAATTATGCAAGGTTGTCCTTCATTGCATTCCACGTCGAATTCATCCAAGTAAATTCCCTGCCACGTGTCATAAGGCTGGATGATGTACAAGCCAGCACTTAGCCCTTGGACTTGCACTTGAATATCCGTTCTCTGAGACGTCTCACTTCGCACATCTTCAATAGATCGGCCTTCAAGCGAAAAATCCTGCACCCAGAACAAGCCTCCATCCTGTCCTGCCAGGCCCCAGGCACGGACCTCGGTATCACTGGAGCTGATCTTCAACTTCGATGGATTCCATTTGGCGAGCGGCATGTCAGTCACGAATTGGGCAAGCCTGCTGATATCGGCGTTCATCTTGGGTGTCATCCGTCCCCATGCTCCGCCGCTGTTCCATTCCGCCGGGGTCATAGACGCGCCGGAAGCCAGCGCAGCCCAAATGGTATGGTGAAATAACTCGGGGTAATACGTATCGCCGGTTGTCCCAAATTCTCCAATCCAGTTTGGGCGCTCAACGTAATCCCACATCCTGCCCGTCCACTCAGCAGCATGTGCCGCCGCGCCAATCGCATCCTTATTCCACTCATAGAGATGCACCTGGGGAACGTCCATCACGGCATGTCCCACCGGCCAATCCACTTCGCCGGAGCCGCTGGCAGTTGTTGGATGGCGGTATGGATCGTTCGCTGCAAAATACGAATTGACTTTTGCATGCCACAGGTCGGTTTCATCCAATGCATTCGTGCCGTCAATTTCCGAGACGGTTTGCCACAATCCTATGGCCCGGCTATATCCCCAGCGCGCAATAATATACCGATATAAATTCTCCTGCCATGTCCAGGCTTCTTCTGAAACGAAGAACTCCTCGAGACTGCTTAATTTGCTGAACCCGTTACGGCTCCAATTCCCTGTATCCCATGTCGGATGCTGGTCGTCACGCAGCTGGGGATGATCCCAGATAGTGAAGATCAGGTAGATGCCTTCATTTTCTGCATCCTTCACCACGGCATCGATCACCTTCATGTTACCGACCGAGTAATCGTCATAGCGGCTGTTGACCGGTGAGTTTGTATACAGCGGCCACCAGACCACATAATTCTCATTCGCCTCTTTCATGGTATCGAACAGTCGCACACCGTCATCTACATCGAAGCCATCGATCAAAATATTCAGCGCATCGCAATGACCCACGCCATAAAACGGAGTGCCATCGTGATAGACAAGATAATGCCCGCTATATTCAGGATCGAATGAATTCCCGGGAATGATCCAACCGTGCAAGTCAGACGCTGTCACAGAGAACTCGCCAAAATTGGGAAGACTATTGCCGCGCCCATCTCGCACGGAAACACTGTACGTCCACAGGCCTTCCTCTGAAGGGGTAAAACGCATCTTCCACGATCCTTCGCCATCCCAGAAGCCCGGGACGGTCATTGTCAACCCATCGGGGCCGATAAACACACCGTCAAGCGCCACCTCACGGACATCGTATGGATTCGAATATTCGGCATCGAGTTCTAGCATCAGTTCCACTGATTCATAGCGCGGCACTTCGTTCTTATCGAGTTCGATGGATGAGATTTTTGGCAGATCCACTTCAGGAGTCGGTATCGGAACAAGCGTCGGCTCAACCGTTACAGGAGGACTACCGCACGCCGCGAGAAACAAGATTGCAAACATCAGAAAGAATAAAGAGGAAATATTCATTCTACGGGCATATATTTTCATATCGCGCTCCGGCTGGGGATTTGTTGTATGGAATTGTACTCTTTTCCAAAAATCAAGAACAAACCCGACAGAGTTTCTGTCGGGTTTGTTCTTATTGATCGGCTTTCTGTGTTTCCCACAGGCGCCGGTCTTCTTTTTTCTCGGGGTCAAGATGGCGCGGGTGAATTTCCTTCGTAATCTTGTAGCCATGTGACGTCCAGAGGTCGGCTGCGAGCTTGCGGGCATCGCGTTTGACTCCCTGAGAGGCGAAATACTGGCAGACACGCGTCACATCCCGCAAAAAAATCGTCCAGGCGGCGGGGTGGGAATCCGGGGGCACCACCTGGGGAAAATCGATCAGCGAAATATCACCATCCCAGTACAGGATGTTATACGCGGACAAGTCGCCGTGAACGCGCTTGTTGGCAAGAAGCAAGTCGATGTTATGGATCACCCGTTCGAACAGCGGCAGCACCTCCTCGGAATCGAGTCTTACAGAGTTTAGCGGCGGCGCGGCGTTGCCAAGATCCCCGATGAAATCCATCAGGATGGCATTCTTCTCCATCGCATACGGGCGAGGCACATCCGCGCCCGCAGCATGAAGCATTTCGAGCGTCTGGAATTCGAACGCAACCCACGATTGGTGCCGAAGCTCTTCGCCATAGGACGTGCGTTTCTGCATGGCATGCAACGCGCCATCGTCCACGATCACGCGGCCATTTTCATCGAGGTCGCCGCGACCCGCGCGATACTGCCCATCGTTCTTCAGGTTCCTCAAGGAACGCGGGCGATAGACCTTGGCCGCCACCAGCGGCGCCTCGATTGCGGGACCTGAGCGACATAGATAGACCGAGGCTTCCTTTCCGCCCTTGAGCCGCATCAACACATCGCTGATCCACTGGTGCTCATAGAAACCGCCAAGAGACTCCAGCAGCCACCATTCCTCGAAGCGCGCCGCCTTGTAAGTGAACTTGAAATTGGCGCTCGAGTCATCCTGTTCGCTGGCAAACTTGCGCTCTTCGTTCATCAGCTTTCGGGTCATGCGCTGATAGGGACGCCGCTTGTCGATCCCTAGCCGCGCATCCAACTTGTCTTCGTCATCGAGTTCGTCAAAGAATTCAATGTAATCTTTTGTATTCATTACGCATCAAAATAACCTGACAGGGCTTAATAAAATGATCCTCACACTCCTGCGGAGACCTGTCAGGCCTGAAAATTAAAAGAAAAACCGCAGGGTTGCGAAGCACGCCTGCGGTAAATGACAAAGGCAAACGACTAAAGTCGTTAGTTACTACAGTTTACCTGAAGGAGGCGCGCTCAAAACACAGTGAGTAGACGACAAGATGGATTTCATTTTTTCGTGCCTCCTTTCAGAAGAGAATTTGATTTCGATGCCCGGAGTGTATCACCCGTACGATGGAGTGTCAAGAAGCAGAAGGAAGACTTGGGCTTGTTAACAGGTCATTGTTCGTTGCCTCCCTCGGGTTGGCGAAAACATGTTTGAACGAAAAAGCATACGCGCTGTCGCCATGCTCTCGCAGATGATCAAGCCGCGCTTTGCCTTCTTCTATGCTGGGTAATTCTCCGGCTGGAACCCACCACAACGCGTAATAGGGACCATCGAATTTCTCGAACCACCTTTTGCGATCACGCAAAACCTTGTGATGCTCACCTTTATATACATATTCGCGCAGCGCTTCTATGCGTTCCCACACAGTCAGATTCACAATAATAAACTCATCGTCGTAGACTTTGATACTCGTGGCGTCTCCACTTTCTGATTGAAGCCGCCAAACAAAGCCGGGACTTTGATCGGCCAACGCATTGACCGGAGGCAGCTGTGCTACAAAATCCGCCATGATCGGGTCGTCGATAGGAGCAAGCATCCGGGCGATGTTGATCTGTGCAATATGATATTCAACCATGAGGTTCTCCTATCGCTTCTCACTTTTTACTTTCCACTCTTCCGATAAACTCCTCCCCTTTTCTCATCAATTCCTCATGATCTTCTGGAGCAGGCAAATCCTTGAGAAACTCAACTGTATATTCACTTAATCGCTTTTGCACATGCGGCTGACCGGCGTCGATCCACTTCTCCATGCTCCAGCGCGGGAAGATGGGATTGACGTAATAACCCGTTTTATATTTTTTGAGCGTGGTCGGTGCGGAGACGAAGCTCTTGCCCGGACCCACTTTGTGGATTTCATCCAGTCCCACATGTGGGTCATCAAGCTGGAAGCCGCTGGCGAAGCGCAAAGCCTGATCGATAATTTCATGACAGTAGATAAACGTCTGCGGCGAAATTGCCTTGGAGCCCAGCGTATCCCCGACGAAGGGCGCGATCCCACCCTTGGTGAGGGTAAACATCAGCGTGTTCATCCAATACGTTTCTGCGGCAAGCAGATCCATGCCCCAGCCCGTGCCGCTGCCCGAGGTGCCGCAGTGCGGGATTCCGTAGTGGGCCATCATTTCTGCACACGCCAGGCTGACCAAAATACTTTGTGGGTCGTAGAAGTTCATCAGCGTCTTCATGTCGAAGTACACGGGCAACATACCGAGCAGCATCGGCGCGCCTTCTTTATACAATTGTCCGATGACCAATCCCGCGAGCAGCTCCGCCAACAGGACGGCCACCGTCCCCGCGGGCGTGATCGGCGTGGTCGCGCCGGACATGCTGTAATTCGAAATGATGACAGGCAGTCCGCGCTCGACGGCAATTCTCATCTTGTCCACGGTGCCTTCGTTCATCACCAGCGGTGACACGGGATTGAAGTACGGCATGATGAACGGCTTCTCCCCCAGATCTCTACCATGCAATATTTCGAACATTTGCATAACATCGTCAAATTTATGTTCGTCCGAGCAGAGCAGCACCATCGGTTTTATGCCGTTCGCAAAGTGCTCGAGGCTCCCATAGAGATCTGTCAAATGCTCCGGCACATCCCGAACGATGCCCACCGTGGAGACCATGTCATAGTGCGGAAGCTTATTCCCGACGCGTACCATGTCCTGCATATGCTTGCGCTGGAACAGCACAGGTGTATCCGTCTCAGGCTCCTGGTAGTACAGCGCCGTGACCCCGATCCCGAAACGGGTGCGATCCCCTTCCCCGCCGATCGTAAATTGCGGATCCCCGCGGCGGTTGTACAGCTGGATCTGTCGCGGCGCGACCTTGATCGCCCAGTTGACAAGGTCCTCGGGGATGCGAACTGTTCTTTCCTCCACCATTGAGCTGCCCACCGTCTTCCTCAGCATCTCCAGCGCAGACGGCGAGTCTACGCGCACGCCGGTGGTGGCGAGCAGCTTCATGGTGTAACAATGGATTTCCTGCTTCTGTTCTTCGGTTAATAGTGTTAAGTGTGGGCGGACGTTGTTCATTGATAAACTCCTAAATTACTTATCTCAACCTGTGCGGTAGAAAAGAGTCTCTGTGAAGCTAAGCCTAACGGGCTCAGTTTCGCAGGGATTCTTCGGTCGCTGTGCTCCCTCAGAATGACATCATGATGCATTCTTTACATATTTATCAAAAAACCTCAACGTTCGTGTCATGAAGTCAAACCAGGGCTGGCCGATAAAGGAATGACCTTCGCCTTCATACTGATACATCTCTGCCTGCTTGCCCGCGTCGCGCAAGCCTTGCGTCAGCTTCACGGACCATTGAGGCGGGGTCCCACTCAGGTACTTGCCATCTTCTGTGCCGTAATGGATTTGAACGTGAGCAGTCACATCGTCGAGATGATAGAACGGCGACACTCTTTGCAGTATCTGCGCGTCGGATGCGGCAAAGCGGTAGGCATCCTGCATGTTCATGGGCAGATCGACCGGGATGACATCCGATGAATTACAGCCAACAATCAGCTCGCCTTGGCCGATGTCGCCAAAACAGCCCGGTCCCCAACGGTCGATGACATCTGCAAAATCCGCGCTGACGGAAGAATATAACACCGCGGCCTTCACGCGCGGATCGATTGTCAGCACTTTGATCGTCACGCCACCGCCCATGCTGTGCCCCCACATGCCGATGCGCTCCGGGTCCGCTTCCCGAATGGATGGAACCGCGTTGAGCAGGTTTATCACATCGATGACCAGCCCAGAATAAAAGAAGCTATTCCCGATATCGGAGCGACCCCAACTGCGATAATCGGATGCCAGAGTAATATATCCGTGCTCAGTGAGAAATGCAGAAGCGCGGTCTGTCCCATCACCGGAGTTGTAAACACTGCGGCTAAAGAATCCATGGTTCATGAGGATGACGGGGAAAGGTCCCTCCCCCGCCGGGATCTGCATCACGCCAGTGATCGTCAGTCCATCGCTGGGATAGTCAATCAAGTAGCTCGTGTACTTCTCATTTTCACTGAGCGTAGAACGAATATGGATTTTCCCGCTTTGAAAATCATGCTGGCGAAGCCCAGGAATGGTATATGGAAAAATCGACTCTTCAAGTGTTGGGGTTGCGGAGGGGGTGAAGGTATGTGTCGGAATGGGAGAAGGAGTCGCGGTTTCAACCTTAACTTGCTGAGGAGCTCGAGTTGGCGACAGTGAGTGCGAAGGAGAAGCTGGCTGACAGGCGACGAGAGTAATAAAAACAAACAGGCACAGGCACTGTTTCATCTGCCAATTGTATCAAGAAGTCATTTCTTTATAATGATCGACGTCCATAGTCAATCACGTGCTCCAAAACTCCCACCCCATATACTTCCTCTGCGCTTTGTAATAATTGCACGGCGACATCTTCGTCGATATAAGACTCGCTGCAAGCGGGACACACGCGCGCGGGCACATTGTTGATAACCAAATGCATTTCAGCGCGTTTGAACTCAACAGACGTAAAGCCATCGTAAACCCGGGTCTGTCTGCAGATGAGGCAGATCATGATCTGCGCCGCGTAAAGTCTTTGGTCCACTTGTCAGGGTCGGGGATGTAGACTGTGATAATTGTTATTTCATTTGTTTTCTGGTTTTCAGAAGTCACCACATGAAAGGGGCGTTTGCCCTGGAATCCGAGAAGCAAGCATCCCGGCTCAGGCATCTCAGAAGAATAATCTTCGACAACATGACCTGACTGAAGCGCTTGAGCAACGTTCCTCACAGAGACTTTGCGTTCAAACATACGCTGAACGGCGTGGACACGGAAGAGAACTTTGGGGTTATTCACTTATGGCTGTTTCTTTTGCTGACCTGGCGTGAAGCTATCGGGGATGGCATCCGGTCCTTCGTTGAAAGCGGAACGAATTCCTTTATATATGGCATTCCAGTACTCCTTTACAGCTGCCTTTTTATCCTCACAGAAGCGCGACAACCACTCCATCAGCTCGGGAGTTCGCAGTCCATCGCTCTCCCATTGCACTAAATACCCCATGACCATATCCATCACGCGTTCGCTCTCCCAGAACACGATCTTGGGAGCTTCGCGCTCATAGATCTCGCGCGCCAGCTGGAACTGGTGTTCCTTGTAGTTCACATCAAGATTCGCGTAATGGGCGCGCAAGATCTCGTCGGTAATAGTTTCAGACCATTTGCGGTGAAAACGACAAATGCCGCTGTTCTCGCTGAACAGCTCATACGTCATCCGCTCGACATTTTTGCGCCCCAATGCTTCAGGTGTCATGAACTCCACGCCGTAGTGAACAAAGTATTTGCCCATCATAGGCATGGGACTGAGCATGCCCGGCACCCAGTATTGGTTTGGCACCATGCAGCCTTCATCTCCGTGTGCGATAAAGACTGCCCGATCGATGCTGCGGATCCCATAGCGTTTATCGAGCTCCTTCGCAGCCACGCGGATGCTGCGGCGGAATACCTCGGCTCTTGGCTCAAAGAGAATAGCATTGACAACGCTCATCGCGTATTGCGCATTTTTCATGCTGTCGGTGACCACATCAAACTGAGACGTATCGTCTGCCCAGCTGAAGCACATGTCGTTTGCCGGTGGCAGCCCAAACTCCGCGGGGTCGATAAGCCCATCGCGAACCAACTCCATGATCCAGGCCACGGTGCCGCCGGATTGGATCGAGTCGAAGCCCATCGCATCGACAAAATCGTTGAGCAGCTCCGCGGCGCGCTGGTCGAAGACTCCCACCTGCGGGCCGAGCACATGATAGGGCTCATAATCCTTTTTGTATTGACCAAACAATTTCTTACAAACCACCGGGCACGGTTCCCCGCAGTGCTGGAATTTTTTTGTTTTTATTGTCTCTTCATTGAACTGCTTCAAGTAGTGGTTCAGGATGAAATTTTCATGCTGGCGCAGACGTGACTCGACCGGTTCATAGATCGATGTGTAATTGAAGCTCAGGATACGCTCGTTCAGGTCACGCATGTTGACACCGAATGTTCCGCCCGTCTCAAACTCGGGCACATAGCGATATTTTTCTGTTACGGCTAAATCGGTCTGGATGGTCTTCTTGCCGAAGTGCTCGAGGAAATAAGAATCGATTTCTGCGGAATCGCGCAGATCCGGGTCATCCCATTCGCCACCGAAGACGATCCCGACAATATTGTGTCGCTTGAAGAGTCGACTGCCTAGTCCGCCGCGCCCCGCCCAATCGACCACGGCCGTGAACGCATCACCACGCACCGGACTGGAGCCGATCGCGCCCTCACGCGTATATTTCGCAGCCGGACCAATCGCGCAGATGCGCAGATCGCCGTTTGTGTATTCACTGGCATAGCGATCGAACAAGGCCTGCTGCAACGCAAAGAACCCGATCAGCGGTTTGCCATCGGGACTGGCATATCCGGCCCAGAGCGGTTCCACGTTGACCGGCTCGATCCGCACCTGGATCTCCCCTGATTTGTGGTTGAGTAGCACCACGCTGGGCTCGGATGCCAGCCCGCGCAAGGCGACATAGTTCACGCCAACGCCATGGAATGTGTACGCCGCGCCGCCCATACTGGAGACAAAGAATCCATCCCACTGCGAGCTCCATGAGCAGAACACCAACCGCCGCGAGCCGGGGATGGAGCTGCCCGCGAGCAATCCTTCTCCAAAAGTGAAGCTATCGGGGTACAGGTTGAAGCGGTGCCAGCCATAATCGACCGGACCGAGAATTTTTTCTTCATCCTCAATCGGGCGCAGATACCAATTTTTGTTGTGAAGGTGAACGGTGAGTTCGCGTTGCATGAGTGGGTAAGTCATAATGATGTTTCCTTGAAGTTCAAAAAGTGTGATGCCGCAAAACGTTGTTACTCTTGAAAGCCTGTCCGGTATAAGTCGTAATACATTCCCTGGTTTGCCAGCAGGGCGGTATGCGTACCTTGCTCGACGATCTTCCCATCGTGGATAACAACGATCTTATCTGCGCTGGTGATGGTTGATAAACGGTGAGCAATCACAAAAGAGGTGCGTCCCTTCAGGAGAGTCGTCAGTGCCTTCTGAATGATCTGCTCGGTCTGTGTATCCACGGAGGAGGTCGCTTCATCGAGGATGAGGATATGCGGGTTGGCAAGCAGCGCGCGTGCAAATGAGATGAGTTGGCGCTGCCCCACGCTCAACGTGGCGCCGCCTTCCTCCACGGAGGTGTCGTATCCGTTTTTTAGACGCATGATGAATTCATGCGCACCTACGGCCTGTGCGGCCGCAATCACATCCTCAACGCTCGCATCTAATCGGCCAAACAGGATATTTTCCTTCACCGAGCCGTTGAACAGGAACGGATCCTGGAGCACCATGCCCATCTGTCGCCGCAGGGATTGCTGGGTGACAGTCCGCAGATCAACGCCGTCCACACGTACCGAACCAGCGGTCGGGTCATGGAAACGAGAGAGCAACTTGACGATGGTTGTCTTGCCCGCGCCGGTCTCACCCACGAGCGCGACGGTCTCACCCGCGCGTACCTCCAGATGGATTCCAGCCAGGACCAGCGCGGGATCATCGGAATAGTGAAAGTACACATTGTCAAATTGCACATCACCGTGAATCGGTCCCATCTCCCGCGCATTGGCGGCATCCTGCACTTCAATTGGCGTGTTGAGCAATTCCAGGATTCGCTCGCCACCCGCCATGGTCGATTGCAGCGTATCGAAGCGGCGACTCAGGTCGCGAATAGGGTCAAAGAGGCGGTCGATATAGAGCACGAACGCGATCAACACACCGGCCGTGATCGATTCCCCCATCACCGCGGTGCCGCCGAGATACACCACCAGGGCGGTGGCTATCGCACCAAGCACATCTACGATCGGCGTAAATACGGAAGCTACTCTGGCAGCGTCCAGGCTGCGTTCCAGGAAGTAACGGTTGACGTAATCCTTAAAATTTTTGTAATTATGCGATTGCCGTGAAAACGCCTGCACCACTCGCACAGCATTGACGTTTTCCGCTAGCACGGAGTTGGTCCACGAGACGGCCGCGCGCACTCTGCGGTAATTGCGCCGGGCCGCCCGTCGGAACAGGATCGTTGCGATTACCATCAAGGGCAGCACGGTAAACGTGAGTAAGGAAAGGCGCAGATTCAGACTGAGCATTGCAATCAAAATGCCGATGATCGCCAGCACATCCCGGACAATTGCCAGCGTCGCCCAGGTGACAAATTCACGTAAGGTGCCCACATCGTTGATGACCCGCGTAATCACACGCCCCACACTGTAGCGATTATAAAAACTCAGAGAGAGGTTCTGCAGATGGTTGAACAGGGCTGTGCGGACGTCATACAAGATATGCTGTCCCACTCGTGACATGAGCCGAACGCGGGCAATGTTGGTGATTACTTGGACGAGTGAAACGCCAAAGTAGATCAAGGCAATGTTGCGCAATGCGACCAGGTTATTTTGAGCAATTCCTTC
The DNA here is from genome assembly GCA_035463255.1 of Anaerolineales bacterium. GTDB lineage: Bacteria > Chloroflexota > Anaerolineae > Anaerolineales > Villigracilaceae > Defluviilinea. The sequence goes on from DATHTL010000046.1 coordinate 35,541, forward strand.
ATCAATCGCCAGCTTGACGAAATAAGGCCCTGAGACGGAGGCCGCAGTGACTATCACCATGAACAGCAGGGAAATCAGCATCTGCCCAGAATAGGGCTTCAGGAATTGCAGCAATCCCCGCACAACTTTGGGGTCGTACCCCTTATCCAGTTGTTCTTCGGATTGGGTGATAAAGGTTGGAGGGATAATTTTGGTGGTCATAAGTATTTCTCGCGCTGAGCAGAAGGGCAATGATTTCTATTTCCGCCCCGCAGAGGAAGCGCGGGTTTCAGATAAGTCAATGTATATTGCTTAGGGGCGCTTCGTCTACACTCGCCTATCGGCTCACTCCGCTCAGCGCGAGGGCTTCCTTTTATTTTGTTCTCTACTTATCCTCTCACTTTTCACGATCTCGTGGATGCCATCAATATCACCACGAATAAGTGCTTCCTTCTTTGCACGGCTCCAGCCTTTAATTCTTTGTTCCCATTGAAAAGCTTCTTGGTAAGAGTCCGTAATCACACTCCACTCAAGCTCTACAGGGCGCCGACAAAAAGTATAGGAACTAGGATTTGTGCCACTCTGATGCTCCCATAGTCGATAATCAAGATCCTTTGCAAGACCTGTGTAATATGTGTCATCCGAGCATTTGAGAATATAGACAGCGTATGGCATTGAAATTTTCCTAGCTATGCGCGCTTCGTCTGCGCTCAGCGCGAGGCATCACATCTCATCATGCTCTTTTATGCGCAGGACATTCTCTTCTTCCAATGCCTCCATCTCCTCTGCGAACCCTGCATGATCGGCCAGTTGCAGGTCATGGATTTCTTTATACAAGCCACTACGTGCAAGCAGTTCGGCGTGTGTGCCCTGTTCCACGATCCGGCCCTGGTCCATCACCAGGATGATATCCGCGCGGCGCACGGTGCTCAGACGGTGTGCAATGACGAACGTAGTTCGTCCTTCCATTAAAGTATCCAACGCCGCCTGGATGAGCTTCTCTGTCTGGGTGTCCACTGAAGATGTTGAATCATCCAAAATCAGGATCCGCGGATTCATCAAAAGGGCGCGCGCAATAGCCACACGCTGGCGCTGACCTCCCGACAACGTAACCCCGCGTTCGCCAACCAACGTGTCATATCCGTTTGTAAACCCTTCAATGAATTCATGTGCTTGCGCCGCTTTTGCGGCAGTGATGATCTCTTCCATACTGGCGTCGGGACGACCATAGGCGATGTTTCCCTTGATGGTATCTGAGAACAACAAGGAGGCCTGCAATACGATACCGATCTCCCTTCGCAAAGACACCAGATCCATCTCACGGACATCCACACCATCCACAAGGACGCTGCCCTCAGTCACATCGTAAAAGCGAGGAACCAGGTTTACCAGAGACGTCTTGCCGGAGCCAGTGGGTCCGATCAATGCCACAATGCGGTTGGGCTCCACGTGCAGGTTAATATCGCTCAAAGAGGCTGTCCGCTCATCCTGATACTTCAATTCGACATCGCGGAACTCCACTTCCCCACGCAACAGTTCAAGCTTTACTGCGTTTTCCGGCGATTGGATGGCCGGCTGCACGTCCAACACTTCAAAGACGCGCTGGGCTCCTGCAACTGCTTCTCCACCCGCGTTGACGAGCTGTGTTAATTGTTGTGCGGGCTCTGCTAACATAAGAATGTAGGCATTGAACGCTACAATGGCACCAATGGTCAATATGCCATCCATGACCATTTGCCCGCCAAACCACAGGATCAGGATTACGCTGACGGTCGTAAGCCAGTGACTCGTAGGCATGATTTTGGACCACTCGTCGATCACATGCACCCAGGTCTGAAAGACTTGCCAGTTGGCGGCTTCAAAGCGTTTGATCTCATAAGGTTCACGCGCGAAAGCACGCACTACCTGCACACCCACCACATTTTCCTGTAAGCGGTTGGAAACATCGCCCACGGAATTATCCACTGCGAAAAACAGTTTGCCAATCTTGGTCCCAAAATTCGCTGTCATAAGGGTCAGAGGGATCATGGGCAGCAGGGCAATCAGTGCCAGTTGTGCATTATCCCTCAGCATAATTGTGATGATCCCGATGCTCAGAATGACGAACCGGATGAGGTCCGTCACCGCTCCACCGGCAAACCGCTCAATGGAACGGACATCCTCGATGCAGCGCGAGATCAACTGTCCGCTCTGCGCGTGATCATGGTAGGTGAACGGCAGATACTGGATGTGATCGTACATGTGGTTGCGCAGGTCGTAGCCCACCCGCGCCGCGATCCACTCCGACCAGTAGCGGTTACCCAGATTCAAAACAGCGGAGGCAAGCCCAAGCGCGAGAAGGAGCAACGCCGAGCGAACGAGATAAGCGGTCTGGCCGCCCACCAGCCCTTCGTCGATCACCGAACGGATAATGCGCGGCACCACCAGGTTGAGTCCGGTGAGGCCCAGCAACATCAGCAGCGTGGCCATGATTTGCCAGAAATATGGCCGCAGAAAAACCTGTATTCGTAGTAAATGTTTCATAGCGGGATAAAAAGGATACCATAAAAATAGGACGTCGAATAATGGAATAAGCAACCCTTCCCTCGCTGACGTTCGTCACAGTCTGCCAAAATTCAGGGTGGTATAATCCTCTCGTGTTCGAAATCTTTTCTAGGGAAAAGGCATGAAACTCCACGAATACCAATCGAAAACAATTTTTTCAAAGTATGGAATTCCTATCCCAAAAGGACGGGTAGCGGCGACCGCAGACGAAGCGAAGCATATCGCAGAAGAACTGGGTGGCCGCGTTGTTATTAAGTCGCAGGTATTGGTCGGGGGCCGCGGCAAAGCTGGCGGGGTGAAAGTAGCCAAAGACCCCAAGGAAGCCGGTGAATATGCCCAGCAGATCCTGACCATGCACATCAAGGGTCTGCCGGTACGCAAAGTACTTGTGGATGAAGCCGCTGCGATCGAACATGAAATTTATTTTTCCATTACAAATGACCGAGCTGCGAAGAAACCGGTGATGATCGCTTCTGCCGCGGGCGGCATCGATATCGAAGAAGTGGCCGCCACGACGCCTGAGAAAATTATCAAAGTTCACATTGACCCCTTGTTGGGGCTGCGCGATTTTCAGTCGCGTGATATTGCCGCTTCCATCGACCTGCCGCGTGAGCTGTGGCGCGACTTCAGCAAAATCGCCTCGGGACTGTGGCGCGCCTATCTTGAGACCGACGCGACGCTGGCAGAGATCAATCCGCTGGTGATCACCAAAGACAAGCGGCTGATCGCCCTCGACGGCAAGATGATGATCGACGACAATGCACTGTTCCGGCACCCAGACCTGGCCGAGATACGCGACGTGGACGAGGAAGTGCCTGCCGAGACCGAAGCGCGGCGACACGGACTCTCGTTCATCAAGCTGGATGGCAACATCGGCTGCATGGTCAACGGCGCGGGCCTGGCGATGACCAGCATGGACATTGTCAAGCTATTCGGCGGCGAGCCTGCCAACTTCCTCGATATCGGCGGCGGCGCGGGCGCGGACAAAGTTGCCGCGGCAATGCGCATCATTCTTTCGGACCCAAATGTCAAGGCCGTTTTATTCAATATTTTTGGCGGCATCACGCGCGGTGACGAGGTGGCACGCGGCATCCTGGCAGCAATGGACGAGGTCAAGCCCAGTGTGCCCATGGTGATTCGGCTGGTCGGAACGAATGCCGAAGAGGGCCGCAAATTGTTGGAAAACGCCAACATGATCACCGCGGAGACTCTGGCAGACGCCGCGAAAAAGGCCGTTGCAGCCGCGAAGGGAAGCTAACACATGAGCATACTCATCAACAAAAATACCCGCCTTCTCGTCCAGGGCATTACCGGCAACGAAGGCCTCTTTCACACGACACAAATGTTCGCCTACGGGACGAACGTGGTTGCAGGCGTCACACCGGGCAAAGGCGGAGAGTGGGTATTGGATGGAAAAGTCCCCGTCTTCGATTCTGTCAAGCTCGCAGTGGATGCCACCGGCGCCAATTGCAGCTGCATCTTCGTCCCGGCCCGCTTCGCGCCCGACGCCATGTACGAAGCCGCGGATGCGGGCATCCCGCTAGTGGTCTGCATCACCGAAGGCGTCCCTGTGCAGGATATGATGCGCGTCCGCAATTATCTCGATCACAAGAAGGTCCGTCTGGTAGGCCCGAACTGCCCTGGCATGTTGACTCCCGGTGAATCGAAAGTGGGCATTATCCCTGGAGACATTGCTTTGCCCGGCAACGTGGGCGTGGTCTCACGTTCCGGCACGCTGACTTATGAAGTGTTGTACGCGCTCAAGCTGGTCGGCTTGGGCGCATCAACCTGTGTCGGCATCGGCGGTGACCCGGTCAACGGCACGAACTTCATTGACGTGCTCGAGATGTTCGAACATGACCCTTACACAGAAAAGGTCGTGCTGATCGGCGAAATCGGAGGAACAGACGAGGAAAAAGCCGCCGAGTTCATTGGCTCCAAAATGACGAAACCCGTGGTGTCCTTCATCGCCGGGCAGACCGCCCCTCCCGGCAAGCGCATGGGACACGCCGGAGCGATCATCGAAGGCGGCGCCGGCACCGCGGCAGACAAGATCCAGGCCCTCGAAGCCGCCGGCGTGAAAGTTGCCAAGCACCCGGAAGAGATTCCGTCATGGCTTCAATAAATAAGTGAAACCCGGTGGTTGAGTAGTCCTGAGCGAAAGCGAAGGACATATCGAAACCACCACGTCGCCAGATCACTTGAAATTTGAATCCAGCTTGGTGGTTTCGGTACGCCCCGAAAGACACGGGGCTACTCAACCACCGGTATAATTCTTAAACACATAGAGCCGTCTGCATGGACGGCTCTACGGTTATAATCACAACAACCCTTTCGGGAAAAATTCCTTACTTGTGTGAGTCGATATATGTAACGGCGTCACCCACTGTTGTGATCTTCTGAGCATCCTCGTCCGAAATCTCGGCGCCGAACTTGTCTTCAAAAGCCATGATGAGCTCAACCAGATCAAGCGAATCCGCCTCGAGATCCTCGCGGAACCGGGCTTCAGGGGTGATTTTGCCTTCATCCGCGCCGAGCAGATCTTTGATGATAGCCTTCACCTCAGTATATGTGTCTGACATGACAACCTCCTTCTAGGTTTTCCCGCAAACGCGGGGCTCCCGAAAAGCATCGGGACTGTATTATAGTCGTGGCAATTGTACACAGTCCAAAGACCATGTCAAGCCGAATTAACTCAATCACAGGAACACTACCCCATGTCAAAAGTTGCGCCTGATTTTGATACAAGCGGTGAGAACACCCGCTCTACTCAATCCAAGATTGACCAGCGAAAAGCTGATCACATCAAGATCAATTTAGAAAAGGATGTCCGCTCTGCATTGACGACCGGACTCGAAAATTATCACTTTGTCCACGAGGCACTACCTGAGCTGGACCTGGAGCAGATCGACACAAGCCTCAGCCTGTTCGGCAAACGATTGGCCGCGCCCATCCTGATCAGCTCCATGACCGGCGGGACGGCGGATGCCGAGTCCATCAATATGCGTCTCGCCGAGGCTGCCCAGGAGATGCAGATTGCCATGGGAGTTGGCAGTCAGCGTGCCGCAATTGAAAACCCTGAACAGGCGAAAACGTTCCAGGTCCGCCGCGTGGCGACCGATATTCTTTTGTTCGCTAACCTGGGCGCGGTCCAATTGAACTATGGCTATGGCATCGACCAGTGCCGCCAGGCCGTGGATATGATCGAGGCCGACGCACTCATCCTTCATCTAAACCCGTTACAGGAAGCGGTGCAAGATGCGGGAGATACGAACTTTGCAGGTCTGAGCAAGAAGATCGAAGAGACGTGTAAAAAGCTGGAAGTCCCGGTGATCGCCAAGGAGGTCGGCTGGGGCATCTCCGAGCGGACGGCAAAGCTGCTGGCCGATTGCGGCGTCGCTGCGATTGACGTGGCCGGCGCGGGCGGCACGAGCTGGTCTCAGGTGGAGATGTACCGCGCCCCCGACGAATTCATCCGCGAGCTGGCCGCCACCTTCGTCGGCTGGGGTATTTCAACCGCAGATTCAATTTTGAATGTTAAGAAAGCCGTACCTGACATGACAGTCTTCGCCAGCGGCGGACTCAAAGACGGACTCGACATTGCGAAGTGCCTCGCCCTCGGCGCGACACTGGGAGGCATGGCAGGTCAGTTCCTGAAGGCCGCGGCCATCTCCACAAAAAGCGCAGTCCAGATGATGAAGCTAACGAAAAGGCAGATCGAGGTCACGATGTTCGCGGCAGGAACTCGAGCATTGCAAGAATTGAATGCTAGAAAACTGGTTGATCTAGAAACAAGGTCGAAGAAATTATGATTTACTTACTCAAAGGAAAAGCTGTTCCTGTGCAGATTCAAGAAATGCTTCAAGAATATGGAAATATGATCAAGATCGTTGTGGATATTCGACGTCGCTTCCTATGAGGTGGCGGGGAAATGCACGCGGATTGCAAATCAGTTTTGCTCGAAGACGGCAGCGAGCAGGATGATCTCTGGGGAGCAAACTGGTATCCTGCCGAACAACGTATTGAATTTGAATCATTGATCAATATCCGGCCGAGATTAGGAAATCGAAACATTCTGATTCAGGACGAGCATATTCGTAAACAGGTAGAGTCTGTTACCAGAGAGATCCTGGGAGGGATCCAATGACAAACAAAGAAAAACTCCGCGAACGCTTTTTACGCGACCCGCTCCCCCGCCGTCTTGGCGGACTCGCCGCCACGCTGGGACGCATCTCATCCTCTGCAAGAAATTCAACCGATCCAACTGTGGTATCCAATTTGCTGGATGAAGCCAAACACCTAATCGAATGGACTGTCGCGGATACTGAACCAGAAACTGCCGCAGAACTCGTCAGAATGCAAACAATGATTACCCTCTGGCAACGTGCCTGGAGCGAAGCAAGCCAAAATTCGAAACAGCGACTCTTGCTTTCCGTACAAGCAAAAGACTGGTCAGACAAAGCAGTGGATTTTTCGGGCCTGGTTTAATTAAAACCGACCGGCGATCCTGGCTTTCTAACTACAATGAATCCATCTCCCTTTGATAGCGCGACAGCGCCATATCAAAAAAGAATTCCCTGCTACAATCGGGCGCATGAATTCACATAACAACTCACACATCAAAACCATCGTCTTCGATTTTGGCAACGTATTGCTCGAATGGAACCCCCGCTATTTATACAAACGCTTCTTTCCGAATGATCCTGAAGGCATGGAACGCTTTTTGGAAGAAGTGAGCTTTATGGAGTGGAATCTGCTCCAGGACAAGGGCCGGCCCTTCACAGAAGGTGTCGCGGTTCTCTCAAAAGAATTCCCGCATTACTCTCACCTGATCCAGGCGTATCATGACTACTGGGTCGAGTCACTTGGGGAATCACTGTCTGGCACGGTAGAAATCATGAAGCGCTTGAAACAGGCCGGTTATCCGTTGTATGGATTGAGCAACTGGTCCGCGGAGACGTTTCCCCAGGCGCGCAAGAAACATGATTTCTTCGACCTGTTGGATGACTACGTCATCTCAGGTGCCGTGGGACACGTGAAGCCGCACCCTGAGATCTTCCAAATCCTGCTCGATAAAATTGGACGCCCTGCAAACGAATGTCTCTTCATCGACGATGCGCTGCCGAATATTGAGCAGGCGCAGAAGCTGGGGTTCGAGACAATCCTGTTTGAATCGCCGCAGCAATTGGAATCCAACCTGCGCGAGCTCAACATCCTTTTCTAAGACTATACCTTCGGACAGGGAAAACGCTTTGTCCCTGTCATAGAATGCATGTACTAAAATATGTGGGCGTTCCGCTCCAGCTTCCTTTCAGGTGTGTTCATCCATGAGCCTCATCCATATCGAAAACCTTACCAAGCACTTCAAGATTCTCAACCGCCGTGAAGGGTTGAGCGGCGCGTTCCGGGACCTGTTCTCGGGCGACTACCGCACCGTCGAGGCGGTGGCAGGCATCTCATTCGATATCGAGCCGGGCGAGATCGTCGGCTACATCGGTCCCAATGGCGCGGGCAAGTCCACCACCATCAAGATGATGACGGGCATTCTCAAGCCGACCGGAGGCGTGATTCAGGTCAACGGGCGCGCGCCCTACGACAACCGCATCCGTCAGGCGCAGATCATGGGCGTGGTCTTCGGGCAGCGCTCACAGCTGTGGTGGGACCTGCCGGTGATCGAGTCCTTCAAGATCCTGAAGGAAATCTACAAAGTCGATCAAAAGACCTTTGACCGCCACATGGATATGTTCAACGAGCTGGTGGGACTCAAGGCGCTCTATTCACAGCAGGTGCGCACGCTGTCGCTCGGACAAAGAATGCTCTGCGACATCACGGCCTCGTTTCTGCATAACCCGCAGGTGGTGTTCCTCGACGAGCCGACGATCGGACTGGACATTTCGATCAAGGCCAAGATCCGCACGGTGATCAAAGAGCTGAATCAAGAACGCAACACGACTATCATCCTGACCACCCATGACCTTGGCGATGTGGAAGCATTGTGCCACCGCATCATCATCATCGATAAAGGCAGAATCCTGTACGACGGCGATATCAAGCGGGTCAATGCATTGTTTGGCGCGTATCGCACACTGAAATTACAAATCGATAACTTTACCGAAGCCACGCTGCAGGAGCTGCAGCATAAGCTTACGGATTGCTTTGGCGCGGGTCACGGCATCACCATCGCCGAGATCGAGGAGTTCTGGACGGATGTCACAATCGACCAGGCCCGCACCCCGCTTTCCGATGTGCTAAGTTTCGTCATGAACAACTTCGCGGTAGAAGATGTGCGCATCGTGGAGATCTCGATGGAAAATGTCGTCCGCAAAGTGTACGACGGAGCGTTGGGATGAGATCCTATATTCCCATCGCACGCGGGACGTTCATGGTGGGCCTGGTGTACCGCTTTGGGTTCCTGTTTACCATCCTCGGTAATATCGTTTACCTGGGAGTCGCATATTACCTTTGGAAAAGTATTTATCACTATTCAGATGTCATCCGCGGAATGACATTCAATGAAACGTTTCTCTACGTCGGGCTTGGCAGCGCGGTGTTTATCCTGTTGAAGACATATGCCGATTGGTATCTACACTACGAAATACGCGAAGGCATCATCGCCATGTACCTCACCAAGCCGATCGATCTCCAGATCTACATGCTGTTCGCAAACTTTGGTTCTCTGCTGATGAACCTCCTGGCGATCACCCTCCCGACAGCCATCATGCTGGGGCTTGTCTTTCAAATCAAGATACCGTTCGGACCCGGCATACTTCTCTTCCCCATCAGCTTGCTACTGGCGTTCCTGGTCAGCTTCGCCATTGACTACGTCATTGGATTAATGGGTTTCTATTCGGAGTCCGTCTGGGGCTTGAGTACGACAAAGGAGATTATTGTCACGGTCTTTTCTGGAGCGTTGATCCCACTGCAGTTCTTTCCCGATGCCATGCAGAGAGTCCTATTCTGGCTCCCATTCCAGGCCATTTACCATACACCCATTATGATGCTGACACGACCCAACCAGGGACTGGATGTCTTTCTACCCATGATGCTGGTTCAGATCGGCTGGGCGGTTGTCCTTTTGATCCTGGGGCGTCTTTTCTACAATCAAGCCGTGAAAGTCTTACGGATTGCAGGAGGCTGAGTCATGCGCTCACTGGCTGAATACCTCCGTTTGTACGTCATTATCGAAAAACAATATATCAAAGCGCGCATGCAATACCGCGCTGACTTTATCATTAGCTCGATCGGGATGTTCTTCTCGAGCCTGGCGACGCTAGGAGTCTTCTGGGTGATTCTTGAATCGGTGCCAGACCTTTCGGGCTGGTCGCTGATGGAAATGATCTTTATCTACGCCTTTTACATGATCGCCATCTCGCCGATGCAGATCCTGTTCGACCATGCCTGGCAAATTCGCTTTCACATCATGCAGGGGACATTTCTGAAGTACTATTTTCGCCCGCTGAACATGATGTTCTATTACATGTCTGAGATGTTCGATATAAAGGGACTCACACAACTTGTCGTGGGCATTGCATTACTGATCTATGCGTCCACAAAGTTGAACATTGATTGGACACCGTTGCGGATCTTGCTGCTATTCATCACGCTCTTCAGCGCCGCGCTCGTGCAGATCTCGATCATCGTCGCGGCATCCTGCGCGGCGTTCTGGGTGCTGGATTCCTATCCCGTCCTTGGGCTGGCGTGGAAGCTGCGCGAATTCTCTCCCTACCCCATGAGCATCTTTGACGGGGCCTTCCGCTTTGCGTTTACGTATGTCATCCCGATTGGCTTCGTGGCTTTCTATCCCTCACAGTTATTTCTTCGACCCGAAGAGGTCTCTCCCCTTATCTACTTCTCCCCCATCGTCGGCATTGGACTTTTTGCACTTACTTACTGGATCTGGACGAAGGGTGTAAATTCTTATACCGGAACGGGATCATAATTTATGGATATCAAACCACTTCTCACTGAGATCGAGCTGGAGCTGCAGCGACAGGTTTCCCGTCTCGACACGCCGCGCACCAAGCCATTTCACGAGATGCTTACCTATCACATGGGCTGGACCGGTGAAGCTGTGGGACCTGAAGCGACAGGCAAGCGAATTCGACCTTTGATGGTTCTATTATGTACAGCTGCCTGTGGGGCAAATTGGCATTCGGCGTTACCCGGTGCGGCAGCTGTGGAACTTGTCCATAACTTCTCACTAGTTCACGATGACATTCAAGATAACTCAGATAAGCGCCGCGGACGGCCGACGACCTGGGTCAAGTGGGGCATGCCGATGGCGATCAACGTTGGCGACGCGCTGTTTGTGATGTCCAATCAGGCAATTATCAATCTGAAAGAGAATTATCCTGCAGACGTTGTCGTAAAGGCGGCGGAGATCTTACATAACACCTGCCTTGAGCTGACGCGCGGTCAATTCCTGGATATGTCCTATGAGGAAAGAACGGACCTGGCAACAGAAGACTACTGGCCGATGGTTTCCGGAAAGACAGCCGCATTGTTATCCTCGTGCTGTCACATCGGCGCGCTGCTCGGTGGTGGCGATGAATCAAAGCAGGACGCCTATCGCTCGTTCGGTCACTATCTCGGTCTGGCCTTTCAGGTGCAGGATGACATCCTCGGGATCTGGGGCGATGAAATCGTGACCGGAAAATCGGCGGCAAGTGATCTTATAGAAGGAAAGAATTCCCTCCCTGTACTGGCAGGCTTGAGCAGCAATGGGAAATTTGCCGCGCGCTGGCGGCAGGGACCGATTCGATCAGAAGAGGTTCAGGAGTTGGCGCGCGTCCTTGCCAGTGAAGGTGGGTACGAAGCGGCCACAGACGCGGCGAAGCAAATGACCGATCTCGCGCTGATGAGCCTGCGAGAGGCCGATCCGCAAGGAGAGGCTGGTGAAGCTTTATTTGAATTGGCGGATAAATTGCTCAAACGAAATCAGTAAGAACCGATTTAGAACAACAATGGTCTGCCAATGGGACTGCGCGATTATTTTGTCGCTGAGCATGTTGCTATCGTAGCAAAACCTCCCTCGCGAGCTCTTGCCGTGGATTGAGATACCAATTTTTCCTCATCGTAAATCTTACAAGTGACCAAACCAGAATCATCATCGAGATTTGCAGAAATATATAGCTGATCACCATCCTCGAAGCCTGTCAACATTCTGCAATACGGCCCCGCAAAATTACCCAGCTCCATCCCTCCTGTGTCACTGCTCTGCGTGATGGAAACCATGCTGACGTTCTCCCCCGTAACGACATATCTCACCCCAATGTTTGACTTTTTGCATTTCTCTATTGGTGAAGAACACGCCGACAACAGGAAAAGGCAAAGTATCAGCAGCAACGCTCTTGTCTTCATGGCAATCTCCTCCATGAGCATTTTATCATCAGGCTGTGAAAGATTGCACAGAGTCGTCAACGAAGATTTGTGATACACATAACAGCAATACAGACAGCGTAGAGAGGCAGTGGCAGTAGCGATCATGCTGCCAAGATGCTACTCAGAACTAGCGTACTTGGGAAGAAAAATGACCCTGTGTTATAATTTTGGCATTCAAAAATGAACTCTTGCTCGGCCCAGTAGTGAGCAGGAATGGTGGTCTATATATGCGGGTGTAGTTCAGTGGTAGAACGCTTGCTTCCCAAGCAAGATATCGTGGGTTCGAGTCCCATCACCCGCTCTGAACGGCGGCGTTTAGCGCTGCCAGACTTGTCCGCAGGACAGTTGCCTGAGTGTCGAGGAGAGGCTCCGCTCCCTCGACATTTTTGTTTGTTATTTTGTAAGGTACCTGTCATGTCTTCCCCCAACGGTCATATGTAAAATCAAGTTCGGAGGTTCCTCATTATGGCAGCAGAGACAAAAGGAACAGTGTTATATATCGAAGATAACCCCGATAACCGCTTGCTCGTCAAGCGCATTTTGCTTTCGGAGGATTACTCATTACTCGAAGCAAAAGATGCGTTCGAGGCTCTCAACGTTCTGGAGACCGCACGCCCCGACCTCATTTTAATGGACATCAACATGCCTGAGATGGATGGCTATACCCTGACCGCGAAGATCAAATCCCTGCCCGGGTTTACGCGGATCCCCATTCTGGCACTTACGGCAAATGTCATGCGCGGCGACAAGGAAAAAACATTGGAAGCCGGCTGCGACGGTTACATCCAGAAACCGATTGACATCGATCAACTCACCCGGGAAATTGAACGATTTATCACGAGGAGAACAAATGCCTGAAAATGTTACTGATACCCAGCCTATCAAGAAACCAACCATTCCCAAAGATGCGACGGTCCTGGTTGTGGAGGACAATGTTGCCAACTTCGTATTGATCGCCCGCATGCTGGGCTATCTGGGCATCCATTGCGAGTGGAAGACTTCTGGTTATGAAGTAGTGGAATACGCGGATACCCTGCAGCGCCTGGACCTGATCCTGATGGACATCCGCCTCCCCTACGAAGACGGCTACGGTGCTCTCAAAAAGATCCGCGCCTCGAACCGGCTTAAATCCATCCCGATCATCGCTGTAACCGCAGAAGCCAGCACAGATCAGATGAACAAGGCCCGGGCTTCAGGCTTTGATGGTTTCCTGGGCAAGCCGCTTGACCCGGATAAGTTCCCCGACCAGATCCGTCGTATCTTAAATGGAGAGTCCGTCTGGGAATTTAGTTAGTCACCGCCTTTATCATGAACGTCATCCCATTGAGCCAAACACACTTCTTTACCACTGCCTACTTTATTGCGAGCGGGAATACTCTGCAACTCGTCCAGCTGGCTGATCCTTTCCAAATGACGGTCCCGCTCACGATTGAGCTTCCATTGATCGAAATGGAACGCTTCTTTCGTGAGGGAGCCGTCCAGGTGGATCTGCGGAATGCTTCTTCTCTTCCCCCGCCTCTGGCTGATTACACCCGTCAACTGGGATGTGAGGCAGCCGCGTACGTTCCCATTCTACAAAAAGGAAAACTGCGCGGCTTTATGTTAATTGGCGCGCGTCCAGGCCAGGTGCTGGATGAGCAGGTTATCAACGCCTTTTCGCGAACCATATGGCTGACAGCTAATTCCCTCGATGTCACTGCCTCCCTGACCGAACCACTCAACGACCGGCGCGCGCTGGAACGGAGAGCCATTGATGCTCTCGCCTCGAGCGCAGCCAATGTCGATGAGCTGCGCTCCTTCTATTCTTTGATCCATGACCACGTGCGCACTGTGATCGGAAATCACGGTTTCGTGATTGCACTCTACGACCAGCGCACCAATTCCATTCATATCCCCTATCTTTACGAAGACAACACATTCTCTTCCATTGACACATTTCCGCTGGGAGAGGGTTTGACTTCCATATTGATCCGCACACGCGAACCGCTCATGCTGGTGGAAGACACCGAGAAACGTGCCGTTGCAATGGGCGCAAAGATCGCCGGAAAACCCGCCATGTCATGGTTGGGTGTTCCCTTGCTCGCGCGCGGCGAGGCAATTGGCGCGCTGATCATCCAGGATCTTGAGCATGAGCACAGCTTCGATGCGCATGATCTAAGCTTCATGGTCTCCGTCGCAAACCAGATTTCCGGCGCCATTCATAATGTCCGTCTGATCAATGAGAGCAAGCAGACTGCGCTTCAATTCGAGACCGCTGCCGAGATTGCGCGCGATATCAGCAGCTCGCTCGACCTGGATGAGCTTCTACAGAAAGCCGTGCAGCTGATCCGCTCCCGTTTTGACTTTTATCACGCGGCCGTTTTTTTGAAGGATCTGCCTGGTGAGTTTGCGGTCATCCGTGAAGCGACAGGCGATGCCGGTGTGCAAATGAAACGCTCGGGCCATAAGCTTAGCGTGGGCTCGAAGTCTGTAGTGGGTTATGTCGCTGGTAAAGGTGAGCCGCTGATCGTCAACGATGCGACACGGGATGCCACATACTATCCCAACCCTCTCTTGCCTGAAACCCGCGCGGAGGCAGGAATTCCGCTGAAGGTCGGCGACCGGATCGTGGGCGTCTTGGACGTACAAAGCAAGCAACCCTATGCCTTTGGAGAGGATAATCTCCGCACGCTGCAGATCTTGGCGGATCAGCTGGCAATCGCCGTGGTCAACACCGAGCTCTTTGCCGAAACACAGGAGCATCTGGCGCAGCATCGCTTGCTGCATCATATCACTACGACAGCGGCCTCCGGCACCACTCTGGATGAGGCCCTGCAATCTGCTGTCAATGGTTTGCAGGTCACTCTCGGCGGGGACCGTGTCTCCATTCTCCTGGCAAACCGCGAAAAGAAGATCCTGGAAGTACGGGCAGCTGTGGGCTATGCTAGCGACGTGCTCGACCTGCGCATTCCTATTGGCACCGGAATTACTGGTTGGGTCGCAGCGCATCGACGGACCCTGCGCATCCACAACGTTTTGCAGGATACGCGTTACATTGAAGGAAGTCCCAACACACGTTCAGAGATGGCCATTCCACTGCTTTATCGTAGTGAACTTCTGGGCGTTCTTAATGTAGAGAGCGAGCAAGTCTCCGCATACGCGGAGAACGATGAAGAACTGCTCGGCACACTGGGTGGCAGCCTCGCGGCCATTATCGCGAATGCAAGGCTTCTCGAACAGATCCGTGCGCAGGCTGAGCGTGAGCGCATCCTCTTCGAGATCTCGGACAAAATTCGCCGCACAACGGATATGGAGACGATCCTGGCCACAACCGCCAGCGAATTGACGCGAGCCGTTGGCGCAACCGGCGCCCGGATCAAGGTCGGGGTATTGCCCTCAGGCAAAGATCAGAAGAGCAGGACCAATCATGAATAAACGTTTCTCGCCTGATGAGATGCTGCCTCAAATCGGTGGCTGGTATTTGACTCTCCTTGTTGCGCTTGCGCAAGGTATCGCTTTACTGGGAGCAATACCAGGCATCCTGTCCATTCGGGCAAATGCTCAATCCCCGGTAAGGCTGGGACAGGCTTTTTCGTTCCTGGTTCCCGTGCTGGTTATTCTCACTGTCTTGATCCTGCTGTTCATTAGCCGTCGGCTCACCCCGACTGCCATCAAGATGCTGGATGCCCGGGCAGATAATACGATTCGCCTGAGACCCGAAGATGAGCTTCCCGCCTGGCGCGAAATCACCGGCCTGAGCTGGCGCTATGGTGTTGCTGCGACTCTCGTCATCGCTATCGTTGACATTCTGCCGACATTTTTGATCTCGGTATCGCAATCAGAAGGGATTGAGTCAGCGTTCCAACCCACTGCCCTGAACGCCTCGGACCCGATCTATGTTCTGCTTGGAGGAGTCGTATCGTTATTTTGTTCCGTGGCGCTTGTCGTTCTGCTGATTGAGCGCCTCACATTGCCCATCCGATTGATCCTGCTTCCTACGGATTTTGAGACCCAACTGAAAGGCCATCAAGGGCTTCTGCTCAACGCGAAGTTCATGGCTCTCACCCTGGCATTGATCGCCATCGCCATTTTTATGATTGCTCCGATTGGCTATCAGCACACGGTTCAGGCCATTTACGCAAAGGTCGGCTCGATCGAGATCTTTCATGACATGCGGATTCAATCCCTCTTTTTCAGTGCCTTAGCATTTATTCTTGGTGCAGGCTTTGCATACTATTTATCAAAGTCTGTTTCAAAACCCATTTATGACTTGATCGGAATTTTTAATAAGGTTGAACAGGGTGATCTCACCCAGCGCGCCCCTGTGACTTCGACGGATGAACTTGGCATCGTCACCGTGCAGTTCAATCATATGGTTTCGCAACTGGCAACTCTTCAGGCCACACTCGAAGAGCAAGTTAATGAACGCACCCGGCAACTGGCGGCTACCAATGAGGTAGGGAGAGTAGCCGCAAGCAGCCTTGACCCCGAGCAGCTGCTGGAAAAGATCATCCCGCTTTTCCATGAGCAATTTGGATACTACTTCGCGGCGATCTATCTACTGGATCCAGCGGGGAAATGGGCCGAGCTGAAAGAAGCTACCGGGGAAGCCGGCCGTGTGCTCAAACAAAACCGTCACCGGCTGGAGATAACCGGCAAAAGCATGGTGGGCGCGTCAATCCGGGAACGCGCTCCGCGTATTGCGCAAGTTGCTTCGGAAGAAAAACAAAGGTTTGAAAATCCACTACTACCCTATACGCGTTCAGAGATCGCCCTCCCACTAACGGTCGGCGACCGCGTCCTGGGCGCGTTGAATGTCCAATCTAACAAAGAGGCAGACTTCGGCCCTCAAGTCATCGAGACCATGAAAAACATGGCAGCGCAGGTGACGATCGCTCTCGAAAATGCTCGTCTCTTCCAGGAAGCCCAGCAGATCATTAAAGAAATGCGATCCGTCCAGCAACAATATCTACTGGAAAGCTGGGGCGGGTTCGCCGAAGACAACAAGAGCCTTGAATATCGCCTGGGCGATGAATTGGATGAGAATGCGCCCAAACTCGAGATTCCCATTAGCTTGCGCGACCAGGCATTTGGAGAGATCACGCTGGAAGGCAAGGATGAATGGACACCGGAGCAGCAGAGTCTTGTCGATGCGATCGCGACCCAGGCAGCCATCGCGCTTGAAAATGCGCGCCTCGTAAGTGAAAGCCGGCAGATCGCCCTGCGTGAACGTATGGTGGCAGAAATCAACTCCAAGATCTGGTCATCTGCAACCATCGATGGTGTTTTGCAGACAGCAGTCAAGGAGCTTGGTAGACGTCTCGATGCCTCGAGCGCAATTGTTGAGCTCCACATCGACAACCCTACAGGAGAGGAAGCATGAGTAACCCATCTCCTTCCTGGCAAGCGCAAACTGGAGAATACTACTCTTACACCAGCTGGCGCGAACGCTTTCTTAAGATTGTGCTACAGGGTACCTGCATCCTTGGCCTCGTGGCTATCCTTCTTTATCTTTTCACACCGTCCACAATAGGAATTAAGCTTCTCGCCGTCTCGATGTACGGAGTCCTGGTGCTGGTGACCTACTACACTCGACTACCGTACTCCATCAGAGTGAGTGTTTTTCTGTTGCTTTTGTATTTGGCCGGTCTTAGCTCGCTTTTTGATTACGGGATTGCCGAAGCGTCCATCCTTTTTGTTGGCTTTATTGTGATGACGGGATTGCTGGTTTCCCCGCGAGTCGGTGTTTATTACGCGGTCGGGATTACCCTTTTGAGTCTGATTTTCTTTGGACTCCAGGGCACATCTTTCCTGGAATGGGCAAGAGCTGTCGGAATGCTGCTTGTCGTTTCTACAATCGTAGCGATCGGCTTGCGTACAGCCTTGGAAGATTTCTCAAAAACGCAGGAAGCTGCCCAACAAATGCTTGACGCTCTCCAAATCGAACGCGCCACACTCGAACAACGTGTTGAAGAGCATACGGCCGGATTAACTCAAAAAACAGAGCAGCTGCGAGCAACCTCCTATATCGCCCGCAAAACCGCGGAAGTGCAGGATCTAGCCACATTGCTGGATACGGTAGCCAGATTGGTGACCGATCAATTCGGCTTTTATCATACCGGGATCTTCCTGCTCAATGAAACAGGTGACCAAGTCGTGCTACAGGCCGCCTCGTCTGAGGACGGGCAGCGGATGATCGAGCACGGACACTCGTTGTCAGTGGGCACGCAAGGGCTCGTGGGATATGTGGCCGCCCAAAAGAAACCACGGATCGCCCTGGACGTTGGAGCGGACGCGATCTTCTTCAACAATCCAGACCTGCCCATGACCCGCTCCGAAGTGGCCCTGCCACTGGTTGTTCGAAACAAGGTGTTGGGTGTGTTGGATATTCAGTCTGACCAGCCACAGGCGTTCAATACGGATGACATCGATGTCTTACAGACATTGGCCGATCAGGTTGCCATCGCCATTGAGAATGCCCGTCTGATGGATGAAACACAGGCAGCGCTGATACAGCTGGAGGCGTTGACAAGCACCCGCACGCGCGAAGCCTGGAGCAAGAAACTGCGTGAAAAGAATCGTATCTTTACATACACACCGCTTGGACTTCGCTCTGAGAAATTACCTCAGAATGCAGAGAAGGCCGTAAGCGCCTCAATCATGCTGCGCGGGCAGAAGATCGGAAGCATTTCCATTGCGAGAAAAGGTGAGGCAGCCTGGACAAAACTCGACAAGGAACTCATTGAGGAGGTAGCGAGTCAGGTGGGTCTGGCGGTCGACAACATCCGCCTCCTGGAGGAGGCCACACAACGTGCCCGGCAGGAACAGACCGTAGGTAAACTCGCGACGCGGTTTAGCCAGTCACTGGATCTCGATACGTTGCTGCAGACGGCAGCCCGCGAGCTGGGACAGCTTCCCGACATCGCTGAAGTATCTGTTTTTATTGGTCAGGAAACGGAACAACCTTCCCAACCAAAATATCGCTCAAAGCGCAATACGAGCTAATATGAACCAAAGCAGCCATCCGCAAAGCGATTTCAATACAATTAATGAACATCTTGCAGCGACGTTCTATGCGAGCGGGCGTTATAACCCGCTCTTACTTGCCGTAGCAGGCTTAGGCTTCCTTGCGATCTTTCTGCTTACACGTTTCGGCATCCTCGGAGAACCAGCGCCCCAATTGTTGTACCTGGGCGGCGCGACATTACTGTTTGCAGCTGCTCAGATACCGGTGCTGGCTCTGGCTCAAAATAAAAAAGGTGTTGCTGCGTTCCTGGCGGGCTCTGTCATTGCGGGAATATTTGGAGTTCTGCTCACGTTCCTGTGGCAGGGAATGGTACCGATTGCCATCCTGATCGCCATCCTCTGGCCTGTGTCGGCAGTTCGCGTCGGACTGCCCCGCAAATATTATCCGGCGCTGGTAGCTCTGGTTGCAGCCTTGCTCATCGGAATTTTTTATGTCAATGGCAATGCACCCATGAACCGGCTCCAAAATGGTACTCCGGCCGCGATCGCCAGCATTGTCTTCTTGATCGCCACCGGCCTATTGTTATTGACAATCACGCTAATTTCACAGAACAGGCGGTTCAGCAGTCTGCAAAGTCTGCTGTTGACATCGTTTGTGATCATCGTGACCATTCCAACCGTGATGGCAGCTGTCTTGTCTGCAGTGGGAGCCTATGCAAACAGCCAGACTCAAACCTTCAACACGCTCGAGGCGATCACCACTCTCAAAGTCAATCAGATGGAAGCACTGCTGGCAGACTCCCAGAACGATACTGAGACTCTGCTTGCCGATTCGAGGTTTAGGGAAAATACACAGGAACTCCTCACGGCTACGGGAATGACTCCGCAGATCCAGCAAAGCTTAAAGCGGACTGCCCGCTCGCGCATGGTGGATGTGTTGGGCGCAGAAGAGGAAGCCTATAACGAAATCATGGTGTTGGATACGCGCGGCAATGTGGTTGTTTCGACCATTCCCAGCAGAGAAGGATCCAGCTTCGAAAAGCAGACCCTCTTTCAAAAGGGAGTAAAAGCGCTTTATGCGGAGTTTGCGGACGAGCGAACATTCGGTACCGAAAACCTGATCGTTGCCACACCGATCATGAATACCAGCGACAAGGGGATCGAAGGTGTGTTGGTTCTTCGCTCTAATGCGGCTTCGCTCAAGGACATCATGGAGAACACCCCCGGGTTCACTGCCGCGGAAACGTACCTGGTGGATACCCATTTCAATGCAGTTACAAGGACTCGCGAGCCTGTCGAGATCGTCAATTCCCGGGCAGCGTTGGATGCAATTCGCAACCGTGTGTCGGGTACCAGAAGCACATATCCGAGTTATAACGGAGAGCAAGTGCTTGGTTATTACCAATGGTTCGCACCGATGCAGCTGGCCGTGGTTGCTGAGGTCCCGCTCAACTTTGTCGTCAACAGCTCATTACAGTCCTTAGCCGGGAGTGCCCTGCTAGCTTTGTTTGTTGTCGCCGTCGCGATTACAGCAGTAGTGATCTCTGCTCGTACCATCACTGATCCGATCAAAACACTCGCGGAAACAACGGAAAGCTTTGCGGCGGGCAAGTTCTCGGCCCGGGCTGTCGTGGATCGAGAAGATGAAATCGGCGCTCTCGCGCACGCCTATAACCAGATGGCCGCCCAACTCCAGGAGATGATCGGCGGACTCGAGCAGCGCGTGACTGACCGCACGCGCGATCTTGAAGAGCAAACACTGCGCCTGCGTGTTGCAGCAGAGATTGCCCGAGATGCCGCGTCAGCCCGTGACCTTCAAGAGTTGCTCGACAAGACCGCCGAACTGATCAGCAAGCGTTTCGGCTTTTATCACACCGGCATTTTCCTGATCGATAATGAAAAGGAATATGCAGTTCTGGTTGCCTCGCCCACCGAGGCGGGCCGGAAAATGATTGAAAACAATCACAGGCTGCGCGTGGGCGAGATCGGCATTGTAGGGCGCGTAGCAGCCACAGGAGAACCTCGTGTCACTCTGAACACCGGCAGTGACGCAGTCTACTTTAACAATCCGTACCTGCCGCATACACGCTCCGAAATGTCTCTGCCGCTGAAGGTGGAAAACAATGTGACAGGTGTACTCGATGTGCAGAGTGACCTGCCAGACGCTTTCGATGATGATGATATAGCGATTATGCAAATCCTGGCAGATCAATTGGCCATCGCGATTGAGCGCACCCGCCTGTTGCAAGAAGTGGAAAGAAGCTTGAAGGAACTTGAAAGTGCCTATGGCCGCTTTACCACAGAGAATTGGAGTAGCAGCTCAGCCGCGGGCGGTCTGACAGGCAAACGTGGTTACCGTTTCGATAACATACGCATTGAGCCAGTCACCGAACTGCCGCAGCTGGCAGATAGCGCCATCAAGGCGGGAACAATTAGAAGTTCTAGTGGACACAACCCGGACACCGGCCAGGAACACCAGGTCGCAGTCCCGATCAAGCTGCGCGGACAAACCATCGGTGTCATCAACTTGAAGCTGAAGGAAGGCTATGACAGTAATACGATCTCGATTGTTGAATTAGCTACGGAACGTCTTGCCGCTGCCATGGAAAGCGCAAGACTTTACGAAGAAGCTCGTCTCCGTGCAGATCGCGAGCAGGCGATCTCAAGGGTGACAACGGCTATTAGTGCCTCCACAGAGTATGAACAGATCCTACAAACTACCGTCAGGGAAATCGGGAGTATTTTGGGTGACACAGAAGTAGCCATTCAGATCCTTGAGGAACCGGTAGCAGAAAAGCGGTTGGACCGGAGGGAGTCATAACATGCGAAAACGACTGTATCGATTTTTTGCGCCACCGGTCTTCCCCAATGACGAGGACAAGAGTCGCCTGGCTTCCATCCTGAACGTTATTGGCTGGAGCATCATCGTTGTTCTGTTGAGTCTGCTCTTGATTCGAAATGTCTCGCCTCAGGTCACGGTCCGCGCCAGTATCAACTTCATCTTCCTCGCGATCATCCTGATTACCGCGTTGACTTTGCTCATTTCTCGTCTCGGATATGTTCAACTCGCAAGTTTGATCATGATCACCATGGGCTGGGCCGGGTTGACCAGCTTTGCCTGGTCTGCCGAGGGCCTTCGAGATGTGGCGATTTCGGGATACTTCGTTCCCATTTTGATGGCAGGTCTGCTTCTTGGTTGGAGAGGAGCCATCGGCTTCACAGCCCTTAGCATTACTTCAAGCTGGTTCTTCATGTTTGCGGAGACGAATGGGTTGCTGACACCCCAGTTGGGCACACCATTGAACTTTGCGCGTGATCTAACAGGCGTCTTTGTGATTGCGGGCGTGCTCATCTCGTTGATGATCCGAAATCTTCAAAACGCAATCAACAAACTGCGGTCTGCCTCAAATGAATTGTCTGTTTCAAATAAAGAATTGAGTGATCTGCGCGATGACCTCGAACAGCGTGTGGAAGACCGTACTGCTCAGCTTCAGAAACGCGCCGCGCAGTTGGAAGCTGTCGCCAGCGTTGCCCATACAATCGCCTCGGTCCAGGATCTAGATACACTACTGCCAGCCATCACGAAGTTGATCAGCGAGCAATTTGGCTTTTACCACGTTGGCATCTTCCTCCTGGAAGAGCAGCATAAAAATGCCATCCTGCGCGCATCGAACAGTGAAGGTGGTTTGCAAATGCTCGAACGCCGCTACAGCCTGCCTGTGGATGATCACAGCCTGGTGGGGTATGCAATCTCGCGCGGCGAGCCTCGCATCGCGCTGAACGTGGCAAGCGATTCCGTTTTTCTAAACAATCCGCACCTTCCAGCGACGCGCTCCGAGATCGCCCTACCCCTACGCGTTGCCGGACGAGTGATCGGTTCTCTTGATGTTCAAAGCAAGGAGCTCAATGCGTTTTCAGAGGAAGATACGGCGGTGCTTGCAACGCTGTCTGACCAGGTTGCCATTGCGATTGAGAATGCCCGCGTATTTGGCGAAGCCAAGAGCGCCTTGGATGAATCGAGAGCGTTATTCGAAACCTACACCCAACAGGAATGGATGTACTTTGCGCGGCAGGCGAAACAGACTGGTTTCATCTTCGATGGGAAACAGGTCGCTCCACTTGATGGTGGTGTCAAACGTGAATCGACCCGGACTGCCATCCACACGGGCAGACTGTCGCTGGAGAAGGAGTCAGACTCCATAGCCATTCCCATCAAGTTGCGCGGACAAACGATCGGTGTGTTGGACGTCCGCTCGAAAAAAGGCACCCGTCCCTGGAAACCGGATGAAATCACCATGCTCGAAGCCGCGGCCGAGCGCGCAGCTCTCGCCCTGGAGACTGCCCGTCTCGTGGACAGTGCCCAGCGCCGCGCCTCCCGTGAGCGCGCCATCGGCGATATCTCTGCCAAAATCGGTGCGGTGAGCAATTTGGAATCGATTCTGCAAACCGCGGTGGAGGAACTTGGGCGTAAGCTCGGTGGCGCCACCGAAGTCACCCTTGAAATCAACACAGATGATGGTCAGAATGGCCATGAGCATGTTTAGAAGCAGGTAAAGCCATGTTGCAACGAGTCCGCAAAATCTTTGCTCATCCAATCTTCCCTGAGGATGAGGACAAAACCCGCAAAGCCAGGTATGCGAATGTTATCGCTTTTGCCTTTTTGGTCATTGCACTTGCATACGAAGTCGCTTTGAGATTCTTCGGCTATTACACAGAGCTTTCTATCTTGGACCTGATCTTATTTGGGGTCGCTGCGATCTGCTTCATAGGCTTGATTCTCTTACGACGCGGGTATGTGCGCCTTACTTCCATGCTGTTGGTAGTTTTGACTTGGGCGGCATCAAATGGTCTCGCGGCCAACGGCTACGGCGCCAAGGATGCATCATACATCGTAAATTTTGCAATCATTTTGATGGCGGGGTTGCTGCTGGGATGGCAGGGATCGCTGGTTGTTACTGTTCTCAGTATCTTCTCCGGATTGGCGTTAGCGTACGCGGAACAGAGCGGATTGATCGGGGTGGTTGATTATCCGGTGACGTTCTTCGTTCGTGATGTTGCCTTTGTTTTTGTCTTGAGTTGGGTGCTGCTGGTCCTGTTAATAAATGGTCTGGAGAGGGCATTAAAAAGATCGAAGATGAACCTGGCAGAGCTAGAATCGGCAAATGCCAGCCTTAACACTGCACAGAATGATCTTAAGAACCGCTCTGCTGAGCTACTGATCGCCAATCAGCAATTAGAGAACCGCACGAAAAAACTGCACGCGATCGCCATGGTGACGCGCACCGCTGCAGCGATTCAGGATTTTGACCTACTTCTTGCTTCCATTACCAGCACGATCAGCAGGCAATTGGACTATTATCATGTCGGTCTCTTCCTTATGGATGAGCAGAAAGAATTTGCCATCCTGCGTTCGACCAACACTGATGCAGGGCAGAAATTGTTAAGTCAAGGTTATAAAGTCCCCTTGGGACAAAGCGGTCCTTTGGGCCTTGTGACCCAAACGGGCCGACCACAGTCGCGTGCCGTTCGAAGCGAAGATCCCGTTCTCCTGGACATTCTCCAACTTGGAGAAACTCGCTCACAGCTCTTATTACCGCTCAAATCTGGCGAGCAAGTCACTGGAATTCTGGATATTCAATCAGGTGAGGAGCATGCGTTCAGCGAAGACGACATTTCCATCCTGTCCATTCTGGCAGATCAGGTAGCAATTACCATTCAGAACTTGCTGCTTTATGAGCAATCTCAAAGTGCCTTGCGTCAGGCAGATGCAACCTCACAACAGATCTCCGCTCAAGCATGGAAAGCCTATGAGCAAGCAATCCGGACAAAAGGATACCGTTATGACGGGATTAAGTCTGAGCCGTTGAAAGAACCGAGGCCCACCAATAACGGGAACAATTCACTATTGGTCCCGATTCGGTTACGCGGCCAGACCATCGGTTCGTTCCGTCTCAACCCATCCGATCCTTCACGTGGTTGGACTGACGACGAACTGGTGATGATCAGAGCGACGGCAGAGCGCGTGGCGCTGGCATTGGAGGGCGCACGCTTAGTCGAGGAGGCTCAGAAGCGAGCCACGCGCGAAGCATTCCTTTCAGATGTGTCCACGAAGTTGAGCGCTTCCTTCCAGCTTGACTCCATCCTGCGTGACACCGTGCAGGAATTGGGACAAACGCTCAAGAATTCGACGGTCACGTTCCAACTGATCAATCCTTCAGCACCACCCATCGCGCCTGAGCCAGAGAAACCCAATGGCCATACATCGGAGTAAGTTATGACGTTGAACGAAATCCCCAAAACAACTAAAGACTCTGAAAATATTTTTGCGCGGCTTTGGGGCTGGCTGACGAATCCGCATCCTTCGCTGCATGACCTTGGAGAGCGACGGCGTGCACAACTCTTAGCCATATTGACACTTATCCTTATGTTCATTTATGGGTGGGCATTGATTTCGCGTCCAGATTCATATGCCAATTCCATCATCCTGTTGATCTTTACGGTCATTGCGTATGGGTTAAGCCGCAGCCCTTATTCGCGAATCGGAACTTACTTTTTCTGTTTCAGTTTTACGGCCTTTGCTTACATCACTCTTTTCCTCGGAATGGCCAGGGACTACACATCAGCCATCAATACCAGCGTATATATCGCTCTGATTGTGGCAAGTGCACTGCTTTCATTCAGAAGCTTAGGTTTGTTGGTGCTGTTCGTTGCGATTGCATCGCTCACAGCTCCGCAGTATTCGCGCGTTCCGATTGCCGTCGATGCTGACTTCTACCGGGATACGGGAGTTGCCATCGCCATGGGACTATTACTGGTGGGAACAAATGCATTCCGTACTTTTATCGAGCGGGAACGTCTGAAGCAATTGGGAGAGGCAAATAGGCAGTTGGAGACCATGACCGAGGAACTCGAGCAACGAGTGCGTGAGCGTACGACTGAATTCGAAAATGTGAATGAGCTGCTTTCACGGCGTGCGTCCCAGTTAAAGGCGATCACAGAGCTCTCTGAAGCCATCGCGCAGGTCCAGGATTTAAATGAAATTTTTCCCGCAGCCACGAGACTGATCAGTCAGCGGTTTGGCTTTTATCATGTGGGTATCTTCTTAGTCGACCACGATCGTGAATTTGCGATTCTACAAGCCGCGAATAGCGAAGGCGGCCAACGGATGCTCAAACGAGGTCACCGGCTCAAGCTCGGTTTTGGCGTTGTAGGGTTCGCGGCGAAAGTAGGCCAGCCACGGATCGCTCTCGACGTGGGAGTGGATGCTGTATTCTTCAGCAACCCGGACCTTCCCGACACCCGTTCTGAAGTTGCTCTGCCGTTAAAAGCGCGCGGAGAGACCATCGGCGTTCTGGATGTTCAAAGCACGCAAGCCGGTGCCTTTTCCAGTGAAGATCTTGAAGTATTAAGTACACTTGCGAGCCAGGTCTCCATCGCTCTCGAAAATGCGCGCTTGTTAACGGAGGCACGCGCCGCTTATATGCAGGTTCAGGAAGTGTATAACGAATTTACCAGAGCCGAATGGAGCCGCACCATCTCACAAACGGAACAACCCGGTTTCCGTTATCAGACGGGCCGTATCGAAATGCTCGATAATGCTTTACAAAGCCCTGAAGTGGTCTCTGCCGTGCAAAATGGGGAAGTGGTGGCAGATCAGCCCAACGGGTCAGGGCAGCGACTGGCAGTGCCGGTCAAACTGAGAGGAGAGACAATCGGGCTTCTCCATATCGAATCCAGCGACCCGCAGAGACAATGGCATGCCGATGAGGTGAGCCTGGTCCAAGCAGTGGCTGAACGAGCCGCCTTTGCCATGGAGAACGCCCGTCTCTTCCAGGATGCCCGCCGCCGTGCCGCCAAGGAACGCCTGATCTCCGAGGCAACGACCCGCATCAGCGGCGCCTTCAATGTCGAAAACATCTTGCAGGCAACAGCAGAGGAGTTGGAACGTGTGCTGGGTGGCTCTGAGATCTCTATTAAATTCCAGAGCAAGGAGCAATTGTGAATCTGGATCAAAGCTCACGCCCCTCGGAATTTGAGCAAAACCACCGTAAAGTAACCTGGTGGCTTGGTGCTCTGCCCGCACTGCTGTATGCGGTATTAGAAGTGGTTGCATTACTCGCCCGTGGCAATGCGCAGGTCTGGTCCGTTCTATCTGTTCTCCCGATAATATTTGCTGCGCCCATTGCCTATTTGCTCATAAGGAGTAACCGAGAAGGACTGGGAAACTTCATTTTCATAACAGCCATTGGGCTTCAGACCATCTTAATCTCGATGGTACAGAGGGGAGCGAGCGTGCCCACAGGCATCATCGCGCTGTCATTGATTATAGCCACCGGCTTGGGAACACTACCCCGCAAATACATTCGGTTTGTAATCACCATTGGATTTTTCGTTGCTATTGCATCTATCCTGATTGATACATTTGGCAGTTTTGACCGACCTGCAGTTCAGTTTGCCCAGGGGCGCTGGATTTTTGCAGGCTTGATGTTGATCTTATCTGCTGTATTCATCATAAGGCAGCTCTCTTTGCTGGATATCCGTACAAAAATCGTGTTGGGAATTATTGGTACTGGAGGCCTGGCATTGGTGGCGTTGGTGGCATTCGCATTTCTCCGCACACAGCAGATCGCAGCTGCCCTCTCCGCCCGGCTGGACGAGAGTGTGAGCCAGTTATCTGTGGAACAGCTTATCAATACGGCCCGGTCCGAGGCCGGTCAGGCCAATCAGGCTTTTGAAGATATCGAGGAAGAAGTGGTGAGCCTCGCACAGAACTGGATCTTGCTGCGCAACGAGAAACGGACCCTGAGCCAGGGATCCTACTGGGACGCCAGCAGTAGTCTGATTGAACTTGAGGGCGGTCAATATGGAAATTCGGCGACAGATCCTTCTTCTGTATTTGTGCCCATGAAAGCGGAACTAGATGATGCTGTTATTGAGGATCTGAACGTTTCTGCCTACCTCGACTTTTACGCGCCTCAAGTATTGGAGACACACCCTGCCCTCCTCGCCGTTTATGCCATCGATGTGAGAGGCATTACTCGGTATTACCCCAACATCAGCCTTGCATCGCTGTTACCGCCTGATTTTGATGCGACCCACAGACCGCACTATACGATCTCCTCCCCGTTATTTAACCCTCACCGCATGGCCCGCTGGACAATTCCCTATGTGGATGCGACAGGTGGCGGAATGGTGGTCACGGTTGCAGCTCCGGTTTATGAAGGGGACGAGTTCAGGGGTATCGTTGCAGCAGATATGCAGCTGACCGAGATCACGCAGCAAATCAATGCAATCAAAGTTGGTGAAACCGGCTACGCTTTCATGCTCGATGATGCAGGGCGGATTCTGGCCATGCCGCCAGCCGGGTTCGAAATGTTCGGGGTACGCCAGGAGGATATAAATGGCGAGGATTTTTTTAAGCAGACTGTTTTAGGCCTGGGCTCCCCGGAATTACAGGCGGTCACAAAGAGAATGACATCTGGAGGGAATGGTCTACTGATCGTAAATGTTGATGGTGTCGATACTTACATCTCATTCTCCCCGATCCAAGCCAATGGATATAGCGTGGGGCTGGTAGTCCCCGTCTCTGAGCTGCAGGGTGCCATTATCTCAGCCCGCAACCAGACCCAGCAACAGATCCGCACTGCGACTCAGGGTGTGGTGGTACTTCTGATCCTACTGCTGGTCATGGCTGTGACTGTAAGTCTTGCGCTGGGGAAGATCATTGCCGCGCCTATCCAACGGCTGACGCAAGTGGCAAGCCAGATCGCAGGTGGTGATCTCACCGCGCAGGCAGATGCAGCAACCAGGGATGAGATAGGCACCCTCGCTTCAGCTTTCAATACCATGACTGCCCGGCTCCGCGAGACACTGGATGGATTAGAGTTCATGGTGCAGGAGCGCACAGCAGAGCTGTTATCAGCCAACGAGAAAAACGAGCGACGCGCTAGGCAATTTGAGTCGATTGCTCAAGTTGCACGCACCATCAGCTCCACCAGCGACCTTGATATCTTGCTACCCCAGATCACGAATGCGATCAGCCGTGAATTCGGTTTTTATCATGTCGGTATTTTTTTGCTGGATGCAGCGAAGGAGTATGCCGTCCTGAGTGCAGCGAATAGTGAAGGCGGAAGACGCATGCTATTGCACAGTCACAGGCTGAAAGTCGGCGAGACAGGAATCGTTGGTTATGTGACCGGCACTGGCAAGCCGCGCGTCGCTCTGGATACGGGTGCAGACGCGGCCTTCTTCAACAACCCCGACCTACCCACTACCCGATCGGAAATGGCGCTGCCTCTGCGAGTGGGCGACGAGATCATTGGCGCGCTCGATGTGCAAAGCACGGAACCAAATGCTTTCTCGCAAGAGGATATCAGCATTCTCTCCACACTGGCAGATCAGGTCAGCATCGCGATCCAGAACGCGCAGCGCTTCGAACAGACCCGAAAGGCCCTGAGCGAAGCGGAAGCGCTGGCAAAGCAGTTTGTTCAGGTCGGCTGGCAACGATTTACGAAGAACAAAAACCTGATCGGGGTCCGTCATACAGGGGCCAGGTCAACATTACTTTATGGAAAAAACGGCCCGGATAAGGATGAAAAGTCCTGGCACACGGAACAGGACCGTCCCAAGTCTCGAGGAGCCATCCTTTCGCTCCCGATCAAGCTGCGAGGCGAGGTGATCGGCTCGGTGGATGTGCGCTCTCCTGATAACCGTCCATGGGACCAGGATGAGCTGGATATTGTCACAGCTATCCTGGAACGCGCGGCCATCGCCATGGACAATGCCCGTTTGCTCGAAGAATCGCAGCGGCTTGCTTCTAAGGAAGCAAAAATTAGTGAGGTTACCGCTAAGATTAGCTCATCCATTAATATGCGGAATGTCTTGCAGACCGCCGTTGAAGAATTGGGACGAGCTTTACCTGGTTCTGATGTTGTTATCCAGTTCGAAGCCCAGCCGGGCAAAAATAAGTCGGCAAAGTAGGAAGCAGGAGCACCGGAAATGTTGAATGCGATTACCAATTTTTTCGCCTCACCAGAGGACAAAGATCCGGCTTTCATTCGCCTGACACGTAATATCCTACTGTTCACTCTGCTGGCAACTGTGATTTCGGTTGTGGTGGTGGCCACCGCATCGACCTCACGTGGCCGGCTCATTACGGTATCGGTCCTCGGCGTGGCAAGTGTCTTGGAGTTGATTGCACTGCTGCTTGTCTTGCGCGGAAACGTGGTGATGGCTAAGGTGGTCATCCCCATTGCACTGGTCTTTGCCATAACAATTATCGCCTTGAGCGCGAACTCCATCCACGATATCTCGATTGTCGCATACCCGTTGATTATTATCATCGCCACACTGCTGCAGGGTAAACGGTCACTGGTGGTTACTGCCCCGCTTGCCGTTTTGGCGATTGGGCTCTTGGGCATGTTGGATATGCTGGGGCTGAGCACCAGCCCCGTGGGCTCCAGGACCGGCATTGATGATGTTCTGATCGGAATGATCCTGCTTTCCGCCAGCGCCGGAATTCTCAATCTACTGGTGGGCCGGTTGAGAGCCGCCCTGGTACATGCCGAAGCGAATGAACAGGCCCAGATCGAGGCAAACCGCGAATTAAGGAAGTTACAGATTTCGCTCGAGCAGCGAGTGGAGGAAAGAACGACAGAATTGACGCAGCGCGGCACCGAGCTCGAGCACGCGAACAAGCAGATCCAACGCCGGGCAGCTCAGTTTGAAGCCACGGCGCAGGTTGCTCGGGCGATTACATCTATACGTGACCTGCAAGAGCTTTTACCACGTATCGCGGCGGTGATCAGTGAAAAATTTGATTTTTATCACGTCGGCGTCTTTCTGATCGACGCGGCCAATGAATATGCCGTCTTAGCGGCCGCGAACAGTGAGGGGGGAAGAAGGATGCTCGAACGCAAACATCGCCTACGGATAGGGCAGGAAGGTATTGTTGGGCATGTGACAGCCACCGGTGAACCGCGCATTGCCCTAGATGTAGGTCAGGATCTGGTCTATTTCAATAATCCCGATCTACCCGAAACCCACTCAGAAATGGCACTTCCGTTGATCAGCGAAGGACGCGTCGTCGGTGCACTGGATGTGCAGAGCCGAGAAACGGGTGCGTTTACCGGTGAAGATATCCAAATGCTCAGCCTGCTGGCTGACCAGGTCAGCCTGGCCATCGAGAATGCACGTCTCTTCGATGAAACCAGGCTCGCTCTGGCAGAGGCGGAAGCAATTAGCCGCCAATTTATACGTGAAGCCTGGTCGCGCCTGCCCGCGGAGCACAACCTGATCGGATATCGGTATAGCGTCGCTGGCGCGTCACCACTGATGGAGCCCGTAGAGTTGGCCATCCCGGGAAAAGGCAGGGTGCAAGGCAAACAACTGGAAGCCGGTCAGGTTGTCGTGCCTATCGAGCTGCGCGGCGAAACGATCGGCACACTCGTGGTCCAGTCCCCCACCGGAGATGAACTAACCGCCGAACAGTTCGACCTGATCAAAGCAGTTGCAGAACGCGTAGCACTTTCCGCTGAAAATGCCCGTCTGTTCGAGGAAACAACACGACGCGCCGAGCGCGAGCGCATGGTATCAGATATCACGGGCAAGCTCCGGAGCATGAACGATCCTCAGGCAATGGTACAGACGGCAATTGATGAACTGCGTAAGGCCCTGGGCGCTACCCGGGTTGAGGTGATCCCACAAGCCATTAAAGGCACCAGGTAATTGGAGAGAAGAGGAACAATGGCATTTACAATCGCAATCTCGAATGAAAAGGGTGGAGTTGCCAAAACGACCTCCACGTTATCGTTGGGCGCCGCCCTGGCTGAGCTCGATCATCGGGTCCTGCTGGTTGATCTCGATCCCCAGGCAAACCTGAGCCTTGCGCTAGGGCTGGAAGCGGGTGAGGTGGAGATTACCTCTGCAAACGTCCTGGTGGAAAACGCGGCGATCAAGACCGCGATTCGCAGAACCGAGGTCAATAATCTTGACCTGGTGCCATCTAACCCGCGCATCGAAAACGCGGAACAGTTCCTTCCCATGCGCAGCCACTACCTGTCGACGCTTCGCAACGCTCTGCAATCTGTTCCCCTTCCTTATGACTACATCCTGCTGGATTGCCCTCCGGCGCTTGGTGCGATCACACTCAATGCCCTATCTGCGGCCGATCTGCTCGTCATCCCCACACAAGCGGAATATTTCTCCGCATATGCACTTAGAAACATGATGGGCACTATTCGTCGTGTACGCCAGGAGAGCAACCCGAACCTCGCGTATCGGATCCTGATTACATTGCTTGACCGGCGCAACCGGACTCACCGCAATATTTTTGAACAATTACAGGCAACGTTTGGACAGGGCGTATTTACCACTGTTATTGAAGTGGATACCAAGTTGCGTGAAAGCCCCATTGCCGGTGTTCCCATTACACAGTATAAGCCCACAAGTCGCGGTTCTCAGCAATACCGTGTTCTTGCGCAGGAGTTAATTGAATATGCCAAAGAAGAAGCCAATCGACAAGCGGCTTAAGAATTTATTTGAAGATGTAAAGCCGGAACAAGCTCCTGCGGAATTTAAGCCCGCAACCTCAAAACGCGCCCCAGAGGAGAAGCTCTCTCCGCCTGCTGCGGCAGAGCCTGTCACAAAAGCGAAACGGCCGATCGAGGCTGTTACTCACGTTTCGCAGGCAGAGTCGATCATGTCGCTGGCATTTCAGGCCGGGCAGGATTCGTGGGCCACGCTGCAGGTACTCGATGAGACAGAGGAGCGCAAGTGGACTCAGGATGAGCAGCTTCTGGTCAAACAGGTTGCCGATCAGCTTTCCCTAGCGCTGGAAAATGCAAGATTATTCCAGGAAACTCAGTCCCGTGCAGAAGAGTTGAGCGTGCTGAATGAGATGGCGCGCGAGCTTTCGACCAAGCTTGAGGTATCTGCCATTGCTGAGGTGATCTACCGGTACACCGGTCGCTTAATGGATACCAGCAACTTCTTCTTTGCGCTGTATGATGAGAAGAATCAAGAAAAAAGTTACCCACTGATTTTTGAAGAAGGACGAAAAATTCATGTCGCACCCAGCAAGTTGGGGAACAGTGGCTTTTCCGATTACATCATTCGCAACCGAAAGGCCGTGTTCGCGCCAAATAACGTCTTAGGACACATGAAAGCCCTGGGAATAGAGTTTATTCCCCTGGATGAAGATGAGACGCCTTCCCAATGCTGGCTGGGTGTGCCCATGTTGATCGGTGAGCGGGTACTTGGTCTCGTCTCAGTACAAAGTGTTCAGAAGTCGAATCTGTATGACGAACATGATCGTGACATCTTAGCAACCATTGCCAGCCAGGCAGCCATCGCAATTGAAAATGCTCGCTTATTTGAGGAAGCCCGGCGTCGCGCGCAAGAAACTGCCGCCCTTGCAGAGGTCGGACGCGAGATCTCCGTCACGCTGGATCTGGAAACGGTCCTTACGCGGATCGCATCTTATGCAAGAGATCTGTTCCAGGCCGAGAGCAGCGCTGTGTACCTTCCGGAAGCAGAAGGAGCAGTATGGCGCGCCATCGCCGTGGTCGGTGCAGAAGCCGAAGAAATCAAAACTGATCCGATTAATACAGGCGAAGGCATCCTTGGCTCAATCGTCCTACGGCAAACCGGTGAAATCGTAAACGACGCTTCCAGCCAGTCAGGAGCCCTACTCGTAAAGGGAACCATTGAGCGGCCGCACGATCACATCATGGGTGTTCCTATCTTGTCGGGCAATAGAGTGTCGGGGCTTATGGCGGTCTGGCGCGCGGGTCAGGACAAGGAGTTCCTGCCCGGCGAGCTGGAATTCCTGAGCAGCCTTGCCCGTCAGGCTGCCATTGCTATCCAAAATGCACGCCTGTTTAAGGAATCACAGATACGCGCCGAAGAATTGGCGACTCTTAACCAGTTGGCTCAGACCCTCTCTTTACAGCTCAATACGGATCAGATCGTTAGCACCATTTATAGTGGTATCAACCGTTTGATGGATGCAAGAAATTTCTATATTGGTTTTTATGATGCCAGCACGAATGAGATCGTTTTTCCTCAAACGGTGTCGAATTCTGATGTAGATAGTTATATCGAGCGCCTGCCCATGGGACAGGGCATTACCTCATTCATTATTGAAAGGGGCGAAAGTGTTCTGATTACCGACGGTTCAGACAAATGGATGAACGAAAGGGGCCTTGTAAGCGCCGGCGTACCGGCAAAATCGTTCCTTGGAGTTCCGTTGACTCGCGGTGGCAAGGCTCTAGGTGCCATGGCCGTACAGAACTACGACGAGTACACCGCCTACGATCAGCATGATCTACAACTCTTGACTGCATTCGCTGGCCAGGTTGCCGTTGCGCTCGAAAACGCACGCCTCTTCGAGGAGACGCAAAAATCTGAGAATGAACTGCGGGCATTGTTTGCATCCATGAACGATGTCATCATTGTGTATGACAAGGACGGACGCTACGTGCGAATTGCACCAACCAGCCCATCCCTGCTGGTGCGCCCACCCGATGAAATGATCGGCCGTTATATTACTGAAGTTTTGCCCCCCGAGCTTCACGGTCAGTTCATGCAGGCAATCCAGGAAGCGCTCCACAGCAATGAGGTGGTACGCATCGAATATCCCCTCGATCTGAACGGAAATCGGGTTTGGTTCGACGCCAGTGTTTCAAAATTAAGTGAAGAGCAAGTGTTCTGGGTAGCCCGCGATATTACGGAACGCAAGAATCATGAGCTCACCCAGGTTGCCATTACCCAGATCTCTGAAAGTGCGTTGACGGCGAAAACGATCGAAGAGTTGATCAAGTCAGTGCACGACGCGGTTGGCACCCTGCTTCCCGCCAAGAATTTCTTCATTGCGCTTTATGACCCCAACATAAACTTGATATCCTTCCCCTATCATGCGGATGAAGTAGATGAAGATTGGGCACCGCGCCGGCTCGGAAAAGGGCTTACGAGCTATGTAATCCGTACGGGCAGACCATTGCGCGCTACTCCTGAAATTCTTGCTGACCTGGAAGCAGCGGGCGAAGTTTCTGCAGACGGTGTTCTCGGTGTGGATTGGCTGGGAGTCCCCCTGCGTTCAAAACAAGCGGTTACAGGTGTGATCGCCATCCAGAGTTATGATCACAAGATTCGGATCACTGAACGCCATCAGGAAATTCTTTCTGTCATTGCCTCACCTGTCTCCGGGGCAATCGAACGTTTCCTGGCAGAGCGAGAGGTCCAAAAATTCAAGCTTGGCATCGATCATTCTGACAATGTGGTCTTTATCACCGACTTGCAAGGCACCATTCAGTATGCCAACCCGGCCTTTGAAAAAGTGTATGGTTACACTCCGGAAGAAGCCATCGGGAATACTCCACGAATTCTCAAATCTGGCGTCGTCCCCGATGAACAATACAAGCACTTTTGGGATACTCTACTATCGGGTGGAACGGTTACTGGCGAGCTCATCAACAAGTCAAAGGATGGCCGGCTCATCCCGATTGCCGGAACGAATAGTCCTATTCTGGATGAAAGTGGAAAAGCGATTGGTTTCCTGGCCGTCCACCAGGATATCACCGAGCGTAAATTATCGGAAGAGACACTGAAACGACGCAATGATTACCTGGCTGCCTCCTCTGAAATTGGTCGCCTCGTTACATCCACGCTTGACCTCAATACGATCTTTACACGGACTGTGAGCCTCATCAGCGAACGCTTTGGCTTTTACTATGCTGGAATCTATATCATCGAGGAAACGGGCTTTAATGCTGTGTTACGGGAAGCTACCGGTGAAGCTGGCGAAAAGATGAAGGCCCAGAGGCATTCTGTGATCGTTGGCTCCAATTCTGTGGTTGGTAAAGTGGCCGAAAAGATCGAACCGATGCTGGTCAATGACACCGATATCGAGCCACTCTATACACCGAATCCTTATCTGCTGGATACACGCTCTGAAGTTGCGATCCCTTTGCGGATTGGGCTCCGCATCGTGGGAGTGATCGATATCCAGTCCACGCAAACACACGCTTTTACCCAGGATGATCTCTCGGTGCTGCAGTCTCTGGCAGACCAGGTGGCTGTTGCCATCGACAACGCGCGTTCCTATGAGCTCTCACAACAGTTGATCCAGGACCTGCGCGAAATAGATCTCCTGAAGAGTCAGTTCCTAGCGAATATGAGCCACGAGCTTCGCACACCTCTCAACTCGATCATTGGCTTCTCGCGAGTGATCCTTAAGGGCATCGATGGCCCAGTCACCGAGATGCAGCAGCAAGATCTCACTGCCATCTACAATTCCGGCCAACACCTGTTGGGATTGATCAACGACATCCTTGACCTTGCACGCATCGAAGCCGGCAAAATGGAGCTCAACTTCGAAGAAGTCCATCTCGCCGAAATGGCAACCAGCGTCATGTCCACGGCCAAAGGTCTCGTCAAGGAAAAGCCGATCCAGTTGTTACAGCGCATACCAGGCAATATGCCCAGCGTACGTGGAGACGCGATGCGCGTCAGGCAAGTGCTCCTTAACCTCATCTCCAACGCTGCTAAATTTACGGAGACAGGCTCGATTACTGTAGAAACGCTGGTCCAAAAGGGACCCACAGGCAAGCTAGAAGCACTGATCAACGTGATCGATACCGGGCCAGGAATCTCACCGGAAGATCAGAAGAAACTCTTCCAGGCATTCTCGCAAGTAGATGGCTCTGCCACGCGCAAGAGCGGTGGGACGGGTCTTGGACTTTCCATCTGTGCGAACCTCGTACAGCTCCATGGCGGGCGTATTGGCGTCTATAGTGCCGTCGATCAGGGATCCACGTTCTGGTTCACCCTGCCCCTCTACCACCAGCCGGAGGAACGGATTCCGGAAGGGAAAAAGGTCGTCCTTGCCATTGATGATGATCCACAAGTCATCGCCCTCTATGAGCGATATCTCAATCCGCAAGGTTACTACGTGCTGCCGCTTACTGATCCGATGAAGGTCAAGGAGCAAGTCTTAAAGGTCAAGCCCTTCGCGATCACGCTTGATATTATGATGCCCAACAAGGATGGTTGGTCGGTCCTTACCGATCTCAAGTCCGATCCTGCCACGCGCGATTTTCCGGTGATCATCTGCTCCATCCTTGAACAGGCCGATAAAGGCTTCAGCCTGGGCGCGGCCGATTACCTCGTGAAACCGATTCTGGAAGATGATCTGGTGCATGCACTTGACCGCTTGAATAAGAATGGAACAATCCGTGAAGTTCTGGTGATCGATGATGACCCGAACGACCTGCGCTTGATCGAGAAAATCCTCACCCAGCACAGCCACTACAAACCAATCCTGGCCGAGGGCGGCCGCAATGGATGGGAAGCGATCAACGCGAAAGCACCGGATGCGATTATTCTCGATCTCTTCATGCCGGAGTTGGATGGCTTCAATATCCTCCAAAAGCTATGCGAAACGCCTAGGCTGTGTGAGATCCCGGTACTTGTTGTCAGCGGTGGCGGTCTGACAAACGAACAACAACAGCAGCTCAACAGTTTTGGACAACGGCTCATCACCAAAGGCTCGCTCAACGAAGGCCAATTGATCCAAAGCATCGAAAACTCACTAAAGCGACTCGATTCATAGAATCGGTCTGCTCCTTACAGGATACTCTATGTCATTTGTAATCAGGTGTTTAGACTGTGGTCATGCCGCGCCATTCATGCCCAGCTCCATGCATTGCCCACAGTGCAACAGCCAGTGGCGTGAAGCCGAATACGATGTGGCGGAAGTGGCAATGACCTTCCCATCCGAACTCAAGAATCGTCCATTTGATCTGTGGCGGTATCAGGAGTTGCTGCCCATACATAATCCCAACCCCACGCTGAGGCTCGGCGAGGGAGGGACTCCCCTTATCCAGGCGGCCAATTTGGGCATGATGTTGGGACTGCCGAATCTGTTCATCAAAGATGAGCGACAGGGACCCACCTCTTCGTTCAAGGACCGGCAGGCAGCGGTTACAATCGCCGCCCTTAAGGAAGGCGGTATCACAGAGATGGTTGCCGCCTCCACCGGAAACGTCGCGATCTCGCTGTCTGCTTATGCTGCCCGGGCCGGTATAAAGCTTTGGGCATTTGTCACCAGTCTTGTCCCCGCGGTCAAGATGCGTGAAATTGCGCTGTATGGCAGCCAGGTGGTAAAGATCACAGGTTCCTATGACCAGGCAAAACAAGTCGCAGCGGAATTTGCACGGCAGCGCGGGCTCTACCAGGACATGGGTGCGCGGACAGTGACGGCGGTGGAAGCAATGAAAACCATTGCATTTGAGATTGCGGAACAACTGACCATGCAACTGGGCAGCCCGCCAAGTCCCAACGGCGAGCGACCGAAATGGCGAACTCCAGATTGGTATGTACAGGCGATCAGCGGTGGGATGGGCCCGCTGGGGGTTTACAAGGGTTTTAGAGAATTGCAGCAGCTTGGCATGATCGACCGGATCCCGGCTATGGCGCCCATCCAGGCGCAGGGCTGCGCGCCCATGGTGGAAAGCTGGAAGAAGGGTTTAGAAAAAGCTGAACCAGTGCTTTCTCCGAAGACGCGCATCGAGACTCTTGCGACGGGAGACCCGGGACGAACCTACACTATGCTGCGCAAGCAGGTGAATGAAACACATGGTGTGTTCGAAAGTGTTAGCGATGAGGAAGCGTTCCGCGCTATGCATGTTCTCGCAAAGATGGAAGGCATCTCGGCAGAGCCGGCCGCGGCAGTAGCCTTTGCCGGTCTATTCAAGCTCGTGCGTGCCGGCATCATCAAACCGACCGATACCGTTGTTGTCAATTGCACCGGGCATACCCTGCCTGCCGAGCAATTCCTGTTCGGCGAAGGCTGGACCCGAGATGTGGATCTGCACGAACCAGCCGCGCAGGCTGCCACTCCACAGGAGGGCTTGCTCTCCGCGCTCAACAACGTGACTCCGAACCGCTTCTCGCGCGTTGCGATCGTCGACGATACCTCGGAGGCACGGCGTCTCATTCGGCGCATTCTGCAGTCACAGGGAGATTTCGAGATCTTTGAAGCGACAAGTGGGCGCCAGGCAATCGACTTGATCAGCCGGGAACGACCCGATCTCGTGATCCTCGATCTTATGATGCCCGAAGTGGATGGATTTGCGGTGCTGGACGCGCTGCGCAGTCAGCCTGAGACGGCCAATATTCCGGTGATCGTCGCCACTGCTAAAGAGCTGACCGTTGATGAAAAGAGTCGTCTGCAAGGGCAGATCCAATCGCTGATGCTGAAAGGGGATTTCCTGAACGATGAATTTTTGGAAGAAGTCCGTTCTCTTATACGATAAAATTGACGGGCAACCAGAAGCATTGACAATCCTTAGCGACAACGACGGGCGTTGCTGTTGCCCGTCGTTGTTATTTGAGTTTTAGAGGTAGTCACGAAATGCGAAATGGTCGAAGCACTGGCATCAACGCGGCATTAATTTCTGCTCTCTTTCTGGGATTGGCACCTGTCTTCGGAAAGGCAGCCATGGGGCCAGGACACTTCTCACCCCTGGCAGTCGTGGCGTTGCGCACCAGCCTGGCTGCGCTCATGCTGGTGGTAATCATAGCGGCCTTCAAGCGCGATATTCTGTTTATTTATCCGGCCGGTCTTCTGGGCTGCCTCCTGGCAGGCACGGTAAACGGGATCGGTTCCATCTTCTATTATGTGGGTTTGAGCAAGTTGAACGCCAGCATTGCGCAGATGCTGTATGCGCTGTATCCGTTTTTCGTGGCCATGTGGCTTCAGCTCGATAAACAGACTCCCTCCAGGCTTACGGGTGTACGAATTGTAATCGCCAGCATCTCGGCCTATTTTCTTACCAGAGTCCAGGCCGGAAACATTGATGCATGGGGAATCGTATGTATGGTGATCGCCGCGGCATTGTATGCGCTTCACCTCCCGATTAATCAGCGTGTGCTCTATGACGTACCCGCTCCAACTGTAACGGTATATACTCTGCTTGCCATGAGTCTGGTGGTGGTGCCGTCTTATCTCCTTTTTGATCGAAGTGTGCCTGCTGGGAGTGCTCCGTGGCTTCCCGTGCTGGGATTGACGGCCGTAACTTTCTTCTCAAGGCTGCTTCTTTTTCTGGGTGTGAAGCATATTGGGGGTATGCAGACCGCGCTGCTCGGGCTTGGAGAGCTACTGGTGGCCATCTTATTCAGTCACTTGCTCCTCGGTGAGCGCCTCACGAACTGGCAGTGGCTTGGCACAGCCGGGTTGAGCATCAGCCTGCTGCTGGCGTGGTTTGAGTCACCGCCGGAAAAACCTGTACACGCTCACGGGCTGCTGGGATGGTTACAGCCACCAGATTTTCCGACAGACTTTTACAAACATAAATAAACCCACTCGTCTATATCAAGTGGGTTTATTCTTCGTTTATTTCTGCAATTCCTAATCTTCCCCTTCATACAAATAACCAGTGCCACGCACACTGATAATCTGATCCGACAACGTGGGGAATGGTTCCAGCTTGTGGCGCAACCTGCTGACCAGCGGCCGCAGGATCTCGGGCGCCTCACGCTGGGAGGTATCATATCCCTGCACCAGCAGGACGAGCTCCCGGTGGGAGTATACGCGCCCGGGATTTTCGATCAGCACGCGCAACAAACGTCCTTCTGCCGGCGTGAGGTGAATGACCTGGTCTTTCTTGCGAACCTGTCTGCGCGAAAGATCGATATGTGTACCATCTTTCAGCGAGAACTCCGCTGCACCATCCTCCACATCCGCTGTGGAGGGGCCGCCGCGCATCTTTAGCCGCGCCTCCCGGCGGGATAACCCTTTCTTGACGCTGTTGACGACCTGGGCTGGCGGGGCGGGCTTGAGTAAGTAATCATGAATGCGCAGGCGCAATGCCTGGATGGCAGACTCGGTAGAGCCAAAGGCCGTCAATAGGATCACCTCGGTCTCAGGCGAGATCTGGTTCACCACCTGAACGACTTCCAGCCCATCCATGCCCGGCATGCGTAGATCAACGACAATTAATTCAACAGGATGAGTTCGGACGTATTCCACCGCAGCCTGGCCGTTGGGTACCGAATTGACAGTATAGCCTTCCAGGCGAAGAATATCAGTCAGCGATTGGCGCGCAACAGGCTCATCATCCACAACAAGAATGTGCGACTTCATTGCTTATCTCCAATGGGTAAGAATAATCGAAAGCAGGCACCTATCTCGTGCCCATTGACCAAATCGAGAGTGCCACCGTGGGCGGTAATAATATTGTAACTCACAGTTAACCCCAGGCCCGTACCTCCTTCCTTCGTACTGAAGAATGGTTCGAAAATATTATTTCGGTCGTTCTCGGGAATCCCCGGACCTGTATCCTGAAAGGTGATCTCGATACCATTTTCCACCGCCTGAGCGCTCACCCGTAGCTCACCACCGGCGGCCATCGCATCCAGTGAATTCAGGATCAGATTAAAGAACACCTGCTGGATCTGACCGCTCACCGCAAAAATGGGTGGGAGCGAAACCGGAAGATCTGTCTTCACATCGATTTGGCGCTGTCGGAGCTGTTGTGAAGTCAAACTGAGTACGTGCTGGAGCAATTCCAGAACGTCGACCTGTTCCGCCTTGACCGCTCCCGGGCGATAAAAGTCAAGCATGCGCTGTGAGGTTTTCATGAGCCGTTCCAGCTCATTTTTTGCGAGGTCAAAATATTCCTTGCGCTTTTCGGGAGGCAGATCTTCATGACCTGCCAGATGTAGACAATTTTGTACAGACTGCAAAGGGTTATTGATCTCATGCGCAATCGACGCGGTCAGACGCCCGGCGGCCGCCATCTTTTCTGCGCGCAACATAGCTTGCTGCGATTCCTCGAGTCGTCGAACATAGTTGCGCAAGTCCGCGTATAAGCGGGCATTCTCCATCGCAACGACCGCCTGCCGGGCCAGGACGAAGAACATCTCCAGATCTGCGCCACGGAAGGGAAGCGCGGCGCTGGTGGCATCACGCGCGGCAAACAGGACACTGTGCAGGTTCGTACGCGCGACCGGAATCAGGATCGCAGCGCCAAGCCCCAGGGTGGAAAGAAGCGCCTGGGCTTCCGCCTCGCCAGGTCCGGTTGCATTGATGATGATCGGATCTCCATCCGCATCCACGCGGCGTATCAACCGCGCGGCATAGTTATCGGCTTCCGCCTGCAGAACGTTGCCGCGCTGCGCGATGATGGAGACGTTTCCATCTTCCACCTGGTAGTAGGCAACGTTTGAGCAGTGCAGATGCTCACGGATCGCGCCAACAATCAGCTCAAGCAGTCGGTCTTGATTTGTTTCAGCAAAAAGAGTTTCGGTAACGTTGAACAGCGGGCGCAGTGCCGAAACGCGTGCCGTGTCGCGTTTGCGCTGGTTGTCGATGAGCGCCTGCCGCACAGCCAGCAGCAGTTCTTCGCTTTTATTGAACGGCTTAAGCAACAGTCCGTCCACACCCTGGCGTAAGGCACGGATCGCGGTTTCGACCGTGCCAAAGCCGGTCATCACCAGCACCGCGACATCCGGCTGGACCATCTGGGCACGTGAGATCACGTCGAAGCCATCCACTTCGGGCATGCGAATATCGACTAAGAGGAGATCCACGCGCTTCTGCTGAAGATGCTCAATGGCGACGCGCGGATCTGTCTCGGAAGTAACGTCGTACCCCGCGCGGCTCAAGATACGGTTGCATAACAGGGCAATGCCGGGCTCATCATCTACAACGAGGACTGAAATTGATTCCATTCTTCCTTTATTTTATTGAGGTAACCACACAGAGAATTTTGAGCCCACACCCTGCTCACTTTCGACTTCAATGAATCCACCATGATCTGTAATGATGCCATAGGTGACGGAAAGCCCCAGTCCTGTCCCGCCCTGATGGCCTTTTGTCGTATAAAACGGCTCGAAGATGCGGGCTTGCTCCTGTTGAGGAATCCCGACGCCCGTATCACAGACGGAGATTTTGATCCCATCGCGTCCTGCCCGCGAAGCGTATTCGGTCGAGATCTTCATCTCGCCGCCCGACGGCATGGCCTGCAGCGCATTGTGGACCAGATTGACCAGCACCTGCTTCATCTGGTTGGCATCCACCAGAACCCAGGGGAGGTTCTTCTCGAGCTCCAGGGTGAGCTCCACACCACTGGTATGGATCAAATGTCGGCTTAAGGCGACCACATCTTCCACAACTTCGTTTATTGATGCCCGCGCCCTTGTGCTTTCGCTCTGGCGAGCAAAATCGAGTAAACGCCGCACGACGTCCTTTGCACGGGTTGCCTCACGCATGACGATTTCCAGGTCTTGGTGAGTCTCACTATCCTCTGGGATAGCATCCAGAGCCAGTTCTGCAAAACCCGTAACGGAAGTAAGCGGGTTGTTTAGCTCATGGGCGATGCCAGCGGCCATCTCGCCTACGGCTGCGAGCTTTGCTGCCTGCACGAGGCGGTTTTCTGCCGAACGCTGGGCTTCCATGCGGGCGCGTAACTCCACTTGCGTGGAGCGCAGCTGCGTGATGGTGATCTGCAGCCTCTGGTATT
This sequence comes from Anaerolineales bacterium, assembly GCA_035463255.1. GTDB lineage: Bacteria > Chloroflexota > Anaerolineae > Anaerolineales > Villigracilaceae > Defluviilinea. The sequence continues at coordinate 78,914 of DATHTL010000046.1, forward strand.
GATCCGCACTGGTGATCACACTCGCCAGAATGCCTGCGAGCGATTCAAGCGCAATAAAGTCATTGTGGGTAAATGCATTTCGTGAGCTGCTTTCCACGTCGAGGATCCCCAGGATCTTATCTCCTTCGCGGATGGCAACGCACATTTCAGAGCCTGCCTGCCAGCCTTTGATAGCGCGATAGCGATTATCGTGCAGCACATCGTTGATCACGATGCTCTCGCCTGTTTCGAACACGTGTCCCGTGACACCGCCGCGTACCTGGTATTCAAACGACTTCATCGCCCGCCGGACCACATTCTGACTGGTGCCTCCAAAGCCGCTGATGGTCAGGTTGCCGTTCTGGTCAGCAATAAATACCGCGCACAGCTCGTAGGCAAAGTAACGCGCCAGCAGGTCGGATGTGATCTCTGCCACCTCACGCGGATCGGTCAGACCGATCACTTGCTGTACTACCTCATGGATCAAGCCAAGGTTGCGGGCGCGCCCTTCGGCTTCTTCACGGAGTCTCGTGTAATCCGCCAGACTGGCCAGATGGCTCGCGATTACGACCATCAGACTTTCATCATAAAAGTTGAATGCATCCTTCTTCAAGCTCTCGATACAAAGAATGCCGATGGTCTGTCCGCGAAAACGCAGAGGCACATAAAGGCCGGATAATGCTTTTTCATACAAAGGTAGCTGGATGCTTTCGTCAACCTCACCCAGCCGGAATTTCTGATTATTGGTAAGCAGGGGTGAGATCTGATGATCGCTCACGCTTTGAACGGTGGAGTACATATTGCCTTCGCTCGTGCGATATTCATTGAGCAAACGATTATCGGAAGATAGCAGGTAGAGAACAATAAGTTCAGTGCCGAACGAGCGCGAAAGAAGAGCGAACATGCGACCTGCAATCTGGTCGAGATTGCGGCCGGAAGAAACCGTCAGCGCAAAATCGTTCAAGGTTGCAAGGCGTCGGAGATGACCGGCCATTTCGGCGAACGTAATGATCGTCTCAATCGCTGGTGCAATTTGGATGGCTAAGTCGGTGAGACGACTCCATTCATCGCCCTTGAAGGCGCTGCTTCGCCAGAACGCCAGAACGCCGATCAGACGCTGCCCGATCACCAGTGGCACGCAGGTCCACAGCTTTGTACTCGATTTCAAACCCTTGTGTGGAATCTCGGCCCAGAGCGGGTTATCGCGGTTGACCACCATTGGCGTCAGGTTACGGCTCAGCCTGCGCAAAATCGTATTGCCGTCGAGCGAAAGGACCAGATCCGCACATCCTGGCGCATTCCATTGCGCGTGGACCTCAAGGGAGTCACCGCGGCGAATGGCCAGCCAACCGCCCTGCACGGCTACCAGCCTGACGAAAGAGGTCAGCGCCCGGTCCAACGCCCGCGGCATGTCATAGGGGTTTTCCGAGTCGAGATCAGGTACCAGTAAAGATGCCGCCACAGAAGAGGAGGCGGATACATCTGAAGTGGACGTCTCCACGGGCATGCCAAGAACCACCAGCCGCCAGAGACGTTGAGCATCGTTTGTGAGCTGATCCGCACCCGCCAGGACAACGCGCGACCCACCCGGCAGTGGAAATGCAAACAGCCTGCCTGCATCCAGCTTGCTAGACTCAGGCAGGGAGACCGAACGGCTTTGCCCACCACTCAGAGCGCCGCACAGCCAGGAATCGACCTCCGTTTTGGTCAGAAATTTCACCAGTAAAGGATGGGCTTTTTTTGCCAGATGATGATTGGCCAACACGCGCCACTTCCCCGCCTCGCGCTCCACCAGGGCCGCCCAGGATGCATTTGTTAGCTGACTGGCTTCTTTTAATTGATTTTCGAGCGTGATTTCACTTGGCATGTGCGTTAATTATACAGCAGAGCAACTATCTGCAATTATCGTTCTTAAGATGGGGCCGAATAGTGATGGGCACCGGAGAACGGTCCACGCAGGGCAAAAACTCATGAACGATCCTTCCTGCCCCTGAATGGTAAAATTAAATCATGACTGACTTACTTGTGATCGGTGGCGGCCTGGCCGGCAGCGAAGCCGCATATCAGGCCGCCCAACGCGGACTGCGAGTTCGACTCTACGAAATGCGCCCATCCGTCCAGACCGGAGCGCACCAATCTCAGGATCTGGCGGAACTTGTTTGTTCCAATTCCCTGGGTTCCAACCTCCCGGATCGCGCTTCGGGAGTGTTGAAAAACGAAGTGCGCATGCTCGGCTCCATGCTGCTCGAATGCGCGGAAGCGGCCGCCCTGCCCGCTGGCGGCGCGCTCGCCGTGGATCGCGAGCTCTTCGCGCGCCTGGTCACTGAACGAATACAAAATCATCACAACATAGAAATCGTGCGCGAAGAAGTAAAGGATATCCCAGCCTCACTCTCCATCCTGGCCAGCGGACCGCTTACCTCGCCCGCCTTATCCATATCTCTTACAGCACTGAGCGGCGAAGAGCATTTGTTCTTCTTCGATGCGATTGCCCCTGTCATCGATGCGGACTCGATCAACATGGAGGTTGCCTTCCGCGCCTCCCGCTATGGCACGGGGGAACAGGATGAAGGTGATTACATCAATTGTCCGTTCACCAAAGACGAGTATTACGCGTTTGTCGATGCCCTGCTCCAGGCAGAGCGAATCGAGCTGCGCTCATTCGAAGAAGCGATCAAAAGCGGAGTAAAAGCAGGCCACTTTTTCGAAGGCTGTCTCCCTGTGGAGATCATCGCCGAGCGCGGAGTTGACTCTCTGGCCTACGGTCCCATGCGGCCCGTGGGGTTGCGAGACCCGCGCACGGGAAAGCGGCCCTATGCCGTGGTTCAGCTCCGCCAGGATAACCTGGCCGGCAGCCTGTACAATCTGGTGGGCTTCCAAACGAATCTAAAATATCCTGAACAAAAGCGCGTGTTCCGCATGATCCCGGGACTGGAAAACGCCGAGTTCATGCGTTACGGACAGATGCACCGCAACACCTTCCTTGCCTCGCCAAAGCTTCTGCGCCCTACGCTCCAGCACATCAAACGAGATGACCTGTTTTTCGCAGGTCAGATCACCGGAGTGGAAGGCTACATGGGAAATATCGCAACAGGCCTACTGGCAGGTATTAATGCCGCCCGTGTCTTTCACCGTGAAGAGCCGATCATGCTGCCAGAGACGACCATGCTCGGCGCGCTATGCCACTATGTGACGCATGCCGATCTCAAAGATTTCCAACCCATGAAAGCCAACTTCGGTATTCTTCCACCGCTTGACACCATTGCAAAGATCGGAAAACGCGAACGCGGCAAAGCGTACGCAGAACGCGCGCTTGGGGATCTGACCTTCGCATTGCGAACCATTGAACCGACACCTGTTCCCGATAGCGTCTAGACTCTACGTGACGAAAAAAATAACTGCATTCACTTTGGCCATTGTCATATTCGGTCTGGTCATCGCAGCAGGCTGTAATCCGTCATCGCTGAGCCCGCAGCCAGAAACCGTTCTCCCCACCACGGAGACTTCGTCAACTGAGACGAGCGCACCAACGGCAACATCTCAGCCTACTCAGACTCCTTCTGCGACACTAACACCTGAAGGAATTCCTTTTGTCGGTCAGCGCGCGTATGCAGATGTGGTAACGCAGGTCGCAATGGGACCGCGCATTCCCGGGAGTGAGGGGCATGCCAGGATCCAGGAATGGATGCAGGAGGAGCTTTCCAGAGCGGGCTGGCAGGTTGAGATCCAAGAATCGGAAGAGCTGGGGCATCCCATCGAAAATGTGGTTGCAAAGCGCAGCGATGAGCCGCCTCAAGTCATCCTTGGCGCCCATTATGACACCCGGCTGTTTGCAGATAGTGATCCCGATCCCGCGCAACTCACCAACTATGTCCCCGGCGCGAACGATGGCGCGTCAGGCGTCGCAGTGTTGCTCGAACTGGCGCGGACCCTGCCAGAGGACACGGTTCCAGTCTGGCTCGTCTTCTTTGACGCTGAAGATAATGGTCGCATCGAGGGCTGGGATTGGATCCTAGGATCACGTGAATTTGTGGCCAATAACCCCATCAGCCCCCGCGCGGTCATCATTGTGGACATGATCGGTGATGCTGATCTGAACATTTATAAAGAACGCAATTCGAACCCGGACCTGACCGATGAAATCTGGGATGTGGCCAGAGAGCTTGGTCATGAAGATAAGTTCATTCCTGAGTACAAGCATTCCATGATCGACGACCACACGCCGTTCGTGGAGGTGGGCATACCGGCGGTGGACATTATCGACTTTGACTATCCTTACTGGCACACCGTTCAGGATACACCCGACAAAGTCTCTGCGGAGAGTCTCCAGGTGGTTGGCGAGACGTTACACACCTGGATCATGCAGCAAAGCATACAACCCTGATAAAATCGTAGTTACGATCGTGCCTATCGTGCGAGCACGGGACAATATGCCCAAGAAGAAGACTCCAACACCCATTCAAGACATCCTGGCGAAAATCCGGCCGGTTTGGGTCACCCGCGTCGGGCAGGAATTAGCGCGCGGGCTGGACGTCCGCGCGGATTTCGAAGAACAGCTGGCGCGGTTCTTCGACCTGCTCCAACAATCCATCACCACCGGCGACCTGGCCTGGATGGATCCTATCCTCCTCGATTGGGCAAAAGCCTCCACCGAAACCGATCTCGAAGAGAAGCCGTATCAAGTCTCATTCTTGATCAATCGGATGATCGCTCTAACAATCCAGGTGGCGCGTGAAACACTGACCAAGCAGGAGGCGCTCGATCTCCTGGCAGCTATCATTCCCATCTACACCTACGGACTGGAAGTGGTGGCGCGCTATGAAATGGAAACACGGGTAGCACACATTTCCAGCGAGATGGAAAAAGTGCAAAAACAAATGGAACGGGTCGATAAGAGCAAATCCGCTTTTATATCTGTGGCTGCTCACGAGCTCAAGACACCTCTCACTCTCATCGAAGGCTATGCTTCCATGATGGATGACCTGATGCAGCAAGGCAAAGCCACGAACATGGATAACTTGCTGGCTGGCATGAACACAGGCATCGACCGGCTGCGAGCGATCGTAGATGACATGATCGATGTTTCGATGATTGACAACAATCTTCTCCAGCTAAACTTCCAGCCCATGCAGATCTCTCAAATGCTGGAGGCATTGTGTCTTGAAGTCGAAGAAACCGTTCATTCTCGAAAACTCAATATCGATACAAAAGAATTTGAGGGCGCTCGAGAATGGATATACATCGACGCGCCACGTCTGATGCAGGCTCTACGAAATGTGATCAACAACGCAATAAAATATACGCCCGATGGCGGTACCGTCACCATCGATGGGAGGATGCTGCCAGGCTTCATAGAAGTGACCGTAAAAGATACCGGCATAGGCATCTCGGCGGAGGATCAGGCAACGATCTTCGAAAAATTCAGCCAGCTCGGGCGGGTCGACCTGCACTCGAGCGGGAAAACGAAATTCAAAGGCGGCGGGCCTGGGCTGGGTCTTCCCATCGCCCGCGGCATCCTCGAAGCGCATGGCGGCTCGATCTGGGTGGAGTCGCCAGGGCACGACGAAAATACGAACCCCGGATCCACGTTCCATATCCTGATCCCCACCCGCACGGAATCGCCGGACCCGAAGATGACAAAGTTATTTGGTACACTTGGGACAAGACAGGACTAGACTTGCACTGCCCGCCGGGCAACCTGAATAACCATAAATAGGATAGATGGCCAAAAAATTACCTCAACCCACCAACCTGCCGCGGGAACGCGCGTTCCTCGTCGGCGTAAATCTCTACAAACAAAAATCATTTCTGTCGTTGCAGGACTCTCTGAACGAGCTGGCGTTGCTGTCCGATACCTCCGGGCTGGAGGTTGTCGGTGAGCTGACGCAAAAGCTGGATCGTCCCCATGTCAAGACTTACATCGGGCCGGGCAAAGTGGACGAACTTAAGAGTCTCGTGGAAGAAACTCTTTCTCAGGTGGTCATTTTCGACGATGAGCTTTCCCCACGCCACCAGCGTGAACTGCAGGAAGAGATGGGCAGAAATGTCCGTGTGCTGGACCGCACCGCTCTCATCCTGGATATCTTCGCTCAACATGCGCACACCAGCGAGGGCATGCTGCAAGTGGAGCTTGCCCAATACGAATATTATCTCCCGCGCCTCACCGGTCAATGGACACACTTGGAGCGACAGGCAGGCGGTGGCGGCGGCCGTGCCGGCGGCACTGGCGGTGTTGGCTTGCGTGGTCCCGGTGAAACACAGCTGGAAGTCGACAAGCGCGCCATCCGTAAGCGTATCTCTCATCTCAAGAAAGAGCTCGAGAAGGTACGGGCACACCGGATGCGCTATAGGGCCCAGCGCAAACGCTCACGCATCCCGACCGTGGCATTGGTTGGGTATACCAATGCGGGCAAGTCTACCCTGCTGAACAAGATCGCAAAATCGGATGTATACGTTGCTGACCAGTTATTTGCCACGCTGGACCCAACAACTCGTAAGGTGGAGCTGCCCGGTGGCTACCAAGCGCTACTCACTGACACCGTGGGTTTTATTCAGAAATTACCGACCACGCTGGTCGAATCATTCCATGCCACGCTCGAAGAGATCGTGGAAGCCGATCTGCTCCTGCATGTTGTGGATATTTCACATCCCAACGCGCTCAATCAATTCGAGTCAGTTCAGCAAACACTGGATGAGTTAGGCGCCCATCACATCCCCACCGTCACGGCGCTGAACAAAGTAGATCAATTACGCGACCCTGAAGCCGCACGGGGTATTGTGAGCCATTTTGAGAAGGCAGAGACAATTTCCGCACTGACTGGCGAAGGTATCAAGGATCTCTTACGGGTCATTCAGGAAGAACTGTACGAAACGTACGCGCCTATACAGGTCAGACTCCCCTACCAGCAGGGCGCGCTAATCTCACTGTTCCACGAGGCCGGTCAGGTCGAGCGGATCGAGCACGAGCGCGGCGGCGTGGTTATGCATGGACGTATCCCCGGGCGCCTGGTAGCCCAATTCAGCGGCTGGCAGGTTGACGGCAATCATCGCGAACCCGAAGAAGAGGAAGAAATATGAAACGGCTTTCAAGACTGGTTGACAACGCATCAAATTACTTCGCACACCGCAAAGGTCTGTTGCCATTAATAGGGATCGTGCTGGTAGTCATCAACTACATCCTGCCCTTCATCTTTGGGCTGGATAATGTGATCACCGGAAGTAATCTTTTTTTGCACCTTGGAGTCATCATCGCCATCTTCGGCATGATGCTGGCCTGGGCACTCTAAATTCTAGCCACTGAGTCACAAGGATGCGAGAAGAATAAGGCTCTGTGGCTAGTTCTTGACTAACCTGGAATCATCACTCCATTCAACTTTTTGTATCTCCCCAGACTCTTCTAACAACCTTGGCAAAAGAGATTTGAGTGCATTGGGATCGCCCGATGTATATAACCGGATTTTTCCTCTTTCCCCTCGTTCGCTCCTCATCCCGCTGGTGTCCAGTAGACGTCCGGTCTGTTTCGCCACGGCGGGAGCGGGGTCGATCACCCTGACTTTTCCCCCCACAATCTGCTGAATAAGTGGGATGACAAACGGATAGTGGGTACATCCCAACACAACCGTATCGATTCCCTTCTCGAGCATTGGAAGGAGCGCCTCTTCCAGAATCTGACGCGTTTCTTTGCCACTTAGATTTCCCAGCTCAATCTGCTGCACCAGGCCAGGACAGGTATTTTGAAACAATTCCACACCGTTTGCAAACCGTTCTACAACTGAGGCATACAGCGCACCTTGAAAGGTCGCAGGAGTGGCTAACACGCCAACCTTGCCTGTTTGTGTGCGTTCCGCGGCGGGCTTGACTGCTGGTTCCATGCCGACAAATTGAACATCTGGGAATCTCTGGCGAAGATATATGAGGGCCGCAGCCGAGGCAGTATTGCATGCCACCACAATGATTTTTGCACCATGCGCCAACAGAAAGCGCGTGATCGCTTCCGAAAGACTCTGAATTTGTTCCATCGAGCGAGAGCCATAGGGAACATGGCCCTGGTCGCCGAAATAGATGACTGACTCTTCAGGCATCTGCTCACGGATTGCGCGCAGCACAGAAATACCGCCAATACCAGAATCGAAAATACCAATGGGCAAGCTGGGATGAGTTTCCATACAGTGTCAGAGTAGATCGTTTATTATCCCGCTGCTTCCACAAACTTCCGAAACAGGTTTCTGGTTCCATCTTGATCTGTCAGCCATTCGGGGTGCCATTGCACTGCAAGGCCGAAAGGATGGTCAGATAGTTCCACGGCTTCAACCAATCCATCGGGTGCGTGGCCGGCAACACGGAGCAAAGACGAGATATCTTTCAATCCCTGGTGGTGGAGACTGTTGACTTTGATAATTGGCTCACCAAATACCTCTGCGATCTGCGTGCCTTCATCAATTTTGACCTCATGCACGAGCACAGTCCGCATGTTGCCGGGATAAGAATGATCAAGCGCGTTCGGTAGCTGGTCAGGGATGTGAGTGTAAAGAGTTCCTCCGAGAGCCACGTTCACCACCTGGCAACCGCGGCAGATGCCGAGGAACGGTTTGCCATCAGATACGGCAGCCCGGACCATGTTCAGCTCAACGGAATCCCGTTGCAGATCCACATCATCGATGCGAGGATGCGGCTCGCCCGGGGAATACTCGAGCCCGATATCACCACCGCCCGATAAGAGGATCCCATCCAAACGGGAATATAGCGCATCCCATCCATCCTCTGCGATCAAAGATGGAATGAGGACCGGAACGCCTCCGGCCTGAATAATGGCATTTACATACGATTGCATCAGCATGATGGTCGGCTGACCATTCGCATTTTTGGCTTGGTTGGTGGTAATCCCAATAATTGGTGTCATAGCGCAATTGTAAAACAAAAAAAGACCCTAAAGGTTCTGGAAACCTTTAGGGTCTGGTCTGAGATTCTTAGTCAAACTTCTGTTTGAGGCGGGCGGATTTGCCTGTGCGCTGGCGCATGAAATAGAGCTGCGCCCGGCGAACCTGGCTGTGACGCTCAACCACGATCTTGTCGATGCGGGGAGAACGGAGCAAGAATGTGCGCTCCACGCCGATGCCATTGGACGCCACACGACGGACCGTAATGGCCTGGTCGTTGCCGCCCTTGCGCATGCGGATCACGGTGCCCTTGAACTCCTGAATACGTTCGCGGTCACCTTCCTTGATCTTAACGTGCACACTGACGTTATCGCCAGATCGTACGGCGGGAATCTTTTCGTTCGGTTTCGCTTCGAGAGCCTTGATAATGTCTGCCATTGTCTTTCATCCTTACGTTTATGATTTCTATTTACGCGACGGCGGATTATAGCACGTCTTTCCCACTTCTACAAGTGAAAACCTTGCGAAGGTTTCGTTCAATCCGGTATTGCCTCTACCAAAACCCTCGCAAGGTTAGCTATTCCACGGAGCTTTTCGGTTCCCTGTGCCTCTAGGACTTCGTGGCTGCATTAACTATATTTTCGGATTGCCAGCACGGCGTTATGCCCACCAAACCCAAAGGCGTTGCTGATCGCCAGATCGATCTTTTTCTCACGCGCCTCGTTCGGGATGTAATCCAGGTCACATTCCGGGTCAGGTGTTTCGTAATGAATCGTTGGCGGAAGAATTCCTTCCCGGACCGCCTGTACGCAGAAAATTGCCTCCAACGCACCCGTGGCCCCCATCATATGCCCGGTCATGGATTTGGTCGATGAAACAGGGATCTCGTATGCTTTCTCTCCGAAGGCAGCTTTAATAGCCCGTGTCTCGGATTGATCATTCAAGGGTGTTCCTGTGCCATGGGCGTTGATGTACCCCAGATTATCCACAGTCGCGCGTGCAGATGCGAGAGCCATGCGCATGGCCGCCGAGCCGCCTTCGCCATTTTCATGCGGCGCGGTCACGTGGAATGCATCCGCGGTGGCGCCATAGCCTGCCAGCTCGGCAAGGATGTTCGCACCGCGTGCCTTCGCATGGGATTCCGTTTCGAGGACAAGCACTGCTGCACCCTCGCCCATGACCAGTCCGTCGCGGTTTTTATCAAACGGCTGCGGGGTCATGGAATAATCTTCATTGCGACGCGACATCGCGCCCACCCGGTCAAATGCCGCTACCCCGGTGGTGCAAATGGTCATTTCGGCAGCGCCTGCCAGGGCTGCGTCAATCATACCTGCCTTCAACATCAAAAGCGCGGTGCCGATCCCATCCGCGCCAGAAGCGCAGGCCGAAGCGACAGAAAAGCAGGGCCCCTTGATCTGATAGTCGATCGCGATCATGCCCGCCGCGCCGTTTGGCATCAGCATCGGGATCAAGAACGGGCTTACCCGACGCGGCCCTTCCGTGTGGTTGGTAATGACTGCATCCTGCAAGGACTTAATTCCGCCAATGGCAGATGATACTAGCACACCAATCCTGTCCGAATTGGCTTCCGTAATTTCCAGTCCGGAGCTTTCCAGCGCCTCTTTTGCAGCCGCAACTCCAAGCTGTTCGAAGCGATCCCGCCGCCGCGCCTCTTTGGCGTCCATGTAGCGATCAGGCTCAAAGTTTTTGACTTCGGCTGCAAAGTGTACATTCAAATTTGAAGGATCAAATAACGTGATCGGCCCTACTCCAGATACGCCATTGACCGCATTTTTCCAGCTCTCCTCTACAGTCAACCCCAAGGGATTAACTGTCCCCATGCCTGTGATAACAACTCGTTCCATTCACTCCTCACATTCAACACAATGCTAGATTTTGCTGTAAAGATAACCCCGAATATGCCTGAGCGTCACGGCTCAAATCTTAACGTGTCTGCGTCTTCTAAAGTTATCTATTCCCCCGCCTTTGGAATGTAATCGCCCTCCACCCAGTATTCACCACCAGGGCTTACTTCTTTTTTCCAGATGGGGACAATTTCCTTCAACCGATCTATGCCGTAACGGGCAGCCTCGAACACGCCCGTATCGCGGTGTGCGGCTGTACAGGCGACCAAAACAGTCGGTGTCTTCGGGTAAAGCTTTCCGATCCGCTGGATGATGGCGATGCCTTCGACCACCGGCCACTTTGCCCGGATTTCCTCAGCAACTTGCTTCATCTTCGCTTCGGCCATAGGTACGTAGGCTTCATACTCCAGGTATTCCGTTTGATATGCCTCACCACGGCTGGTTTCGCCGCGCACCATCCCGGTGAAGATGGCAGCTGCGCCCGTGCTGGTCAAGGTTATTCTGGCCAGCAAGTCATTCAGATCGATTTCATCTTCGGTTATCGAGAAGATAGTGGGAAAGTCCATAATTATGTCATGTTTGGGCAGCATCTGTCGCCCAAAAGGAGGCCCCTTTATCCTCCCGACACCGGCGGGAACATGGCCAGCTCCGCATTTTGTGGAATGACCGCATCATCAAACGCATATTCGCGGTTGATGGTAATTAAAACGCTGGACATGGATTCCCTCAACATGGGATATTCACTTGAAATCTTATCTTTCAAGCCCTGGACGGTGAGATCGGAAGGGATATCCAACTCCATGGACTTGGTCCCGGCGCGATCGCGAAGTGTGGCAAAAAACAGAAGTTTTACACGGTTCATAAATTCCTAGATCCAGATATCGCTGGCAGCCGTTTTCTCATTGACGACCTCACCTGTGTTGACCGTACCTGCAGGCTCCACAAGCAGAATATGACATTCCAGTTCTGCAACCGGCTTATGCTCCAGACCCTTTGGCACAGTGAACATCTCCCCTTGTTTTAACACAACACTCCCATCACGGAACTGGATTTCCAGTTGACCGTTCAACACGATAAAGACCTCATCCGTTTCCGGATGATCGTGCCAGACGAATTCTCCCTGCACTTTGACAACCTTGAAATGATAATCATTCATCTGCGCAATGATCCTGGGTGACCAGTGCTCAGAGAATTGAGATAATTTGTCCTGGAAGTTGATACTTTGATAGTCTGTCATATCTTATTCCTCGTTGACCACATCCCCACTTTGTCCCCCATGTTTTTCGACCAAACGAATATTTTGAATGCGCATGGTTTTCTCGGCGGCTTTGGCCATGTCGTAAACTGTCAACGCGGCCACAGAGACCGCCGTCAGCGCTTCCATCTCAACACCGGTCTTGCCAATTGTCTTTGCGGTGGCTGTGATCGCTACACCAGGAATCGACTCATCGAGCACGAGATCTACGTCCACTTTGGTGAGAGGCAGCGGATGACATAACGGGATCAGCTCGGAGGTCCGTTTGGAACCGGTGATGCCCGCGATCTGTGCGATGGTCAGCACATCTCCCTTCTTGATTTGCCCGGCGCGAATCAGGTCCAGCGTCTCCTTCTTCATGCGGACTTCGCCGCGCGCGACCGCGATCCGCTCTGTGTCCGGCTTGTGGCCGACGTCTACCATGCGAGCGCGACCTTGTTCGTCGAGATGTGTCAGCTTGTTTGTCATACAGAAATTATATCGTATGCAGATAGCGAGAGGTATAATTCCCTGCCTATGGAAAACCTGCTGGGACGCCAGCTCAACTACAAGGTGCAGACGCCTGTCTATGAGGGACCGCTCGGCCTGCTGCTCGACCTGATCGAGCGTGCTGAACTGGATATCACATCCGTTTCTCTGGCCATGGTGACGGATCAATACTTGGTATACATACGAGGGCTCGAGCAGCTAAATCCGGATGAAATTTCGGCATTCCTTGTGATTGCATCCAAGCTGCTGCAGATCAAATCAGAAGCGCTGCTCCCTAGACCGCCCGCGCGTGCACCCGGTGAAGAAGATATTGCCCGGTCGCTGGTGGACCAGCTGAAGCTGTACAAACGCTTCAAAGAGATTGGCACTTGGATGAATGAGCGGCAGCATTCCAACCTGCGGACTTATTTGCGGGTTGCGCCTCCTCCAAAGGTCGAGCCGAAGCTTGACCTTTCAAACCTGACTCTTGAAAAGCTGGTGACTGCAGCTCAGATCGCTTTTGCAAAGGATCGGAATAAACAGCCTCTAGGCATAATTATTGCTGCCCCACGCATTACCATTCGCGAGAAGATCGACTTCATCACGAAAACCATGAAGGAAATGGGCCGTTCAAATTTCCGTGCTTTGCTTAACCCCGGGGCCACACGACTCGAGGTGGTGGTCACCTTTCTGGCCATGCTTGAACTGGTCAAGCGTTACCGCATCCAGGCCCGTCAGGAGAACTTATTTAGTGACATCGAGATCGATCGCTCAGAAGACTGGAACGAAGATGAGGAGATCGACATTGAATTCGAATAAGCTTATGAGCCCTTGGCACCTGCCTGCTCAACGATTGGATGGATAGCATCCGGTCGTTTTTGTTTTCTGTACCGGGCTGCGAGCCATAACGAAATCAGCCCCCCGAGGTTATCGAAGATGATCACATCCCAGATCGATGCGAACCGCCCCGGTACAAACGATTGATGAAATTCATCAGTCAGCGCGTATGCGAAGGTTAGAAGCCAGGCGAGCCAGCGCTTCTCTGTCTTAAAGTGCAGAGCATGCCAGTAGGACAGCGCGAGCAGTCCGTACCCAACCATATGCCCGCCCTTTTTGACAATCCGGTCCGCCCAGTCGAAACTGGGCAATTCATAGGAAGCCCTTGCCGAGAACAGAAAAATGACCAGCATCAAAAGCAGGGCAGGCAACCAACGCCTTAGAGTTTGGATCCATTTGAGCATGAATGAAATTAAACCACAACGCGGCCAAATCCGTGAAAATGAAATTCTCTTGAAAGACGGCGACCGCTGGCTATACTTTACCAATCCACACTGCATGATCGTAGCCGAATGCTTGGAAGATGTGCTGCCTGCGCTGCGCGAGATCGAAAGGCTGATCGAGAGCAATAATTGGTATGCGGCAGGATTTTTGAGCTACGAAACTGCCTCAGCCTTCGACCCTGCTTTTCAAACGCGGGCGATGGGAGATTTCCCTTATTTGTGGTTTGGCGTCTACGCAGAGCCCCATGTTGTCCCGCTGCCCGCACCTGAATCCCCAAAAGCGTTTTTAAACTGGCTTCCTGCCGAAGATCGCGACACCTATCGAACATCCATTGAGCAGATCAAAGGTTATATTGCGCGGGGCCAGACTTACCAGGTGAACTACACGATGCGGTTACAGGCAAACTTTACTGGCGCGAATCCCTGGAGTTTCTTTCTACATCTGGCACAGAAGCAGAATCAGCATGCGGCCTATGTGGATACAGGTCGCTATGTGATTTGTTCGGCCTCTCCAGAGCTTTTCTTTCAACTGGACGGCGATACGATCACCTGCCAGCCCATGAAAGGCACCACCAAGCGAGGGTGCACAACCAGCGAGGATAAAGAACGCGCTGAGTGGTTAGAACAATCCACGAAGAACCGTGCTGAAAATGTGATGATTGTGGATATGGTCCGCAATGACTTGGGACGCATTGCGCAAACAGGTAGTGTGTACGTCCCTGAGCTTTTCAAAACCGAGCGCTACCCCACCCTCTGGCAGATGACCTCCACCGTGACAGCAATGACAAGTGCATCTCTAACTGAGATTTTCAGTGCCCTTTTTCCCTGCGCGTCGATTACAGGTGCCCCGAAAGTCAGTACTATGCAGATCATTGCAGAGCTTGAAAACACACCTCGTAAAATTTATACAGGCAGCATTGGCTATATCGCGCCACACAGAAAAGCAAAATTCAACGTGGCCATCCGTACTGCGTTGATTGACCGTGAAACCAAGACGGCGGAATATGGAGTTGGCGGCGGCATTGTGTGGGATTCCACCAGCGCCGATGAGTATGACGAAGCACTACTCAAAGCACGCGTTCTGACGGAAGAACAGCTTCCGTTCTCCTTACTTGAGACCATGCTCTGGACCCCACAAGAAGGCTTCTTTCTACGTGAAAAGCATGTTGCACGGATGCTCGACTCGGCAGATTATTTTGATATTCTAGTCACGAGAGAAAAACTGAAAAAATATCTCGATCAGATTTCATCTGGTTTTCATGACCCCCGGCGAGTGCGAGTGATGCTCGACCAGGCAGGGGAATTGGGTTTTGAATCCAGTCCGTTCGCATCGCATGATTTTAGAGTTTTGAACGCATGCCTGGCCACGGACCCGGTTGATTCCAACAATGTATTTCTCTTCCACAAAACCACCCGGCGCGCTGTTTATGAGTCGGCCCGGCAGGGATGCGAGAAGTTTGATGATGTGCTGCTATACAACGAATCAGATGAGCTGACAGAATTCACCCTGGGCAACCTGGTTGTGGAGTGGGAGGGACAATGGTTCACGCCGCCAATCTCCTGTGGACTCCTGCCAGGGACATTCCGCGCTCATTTATTGGAAACAGGCCAGGTGCAGGAAAGAGTCATTCCGGTTTCCCAACTAAGAGATTGCACGAGAATCTTTCGGGTTAATTCCGTTCGCCAATGGCAGGAGGCCGTCATCCAGACAGAGCTTAAATATCAGGCGAAAAATTCCTCTTCCAACATGGCGCACAGGACGTGATAGATGGGCAGATGTCGCTCCTGGATGGTTGGAGTGTTTTCCCCCGGAGCGCAAATGCACACGTCACACAGGGGTTTTAGCACCCCGCCAGTTGGTCCGGTCAAGGCCATCGTATGCAGCCCCAGAGCCCGCGCCACCCGCACAGCGTGAATCACGTTACGGGAATTGCCAGATGTGCTCAGTCCGATGAGGGTATCATCTGCCCGGCCGTAGCCGTAGACCTGTTGAGCAAAAACCATATCGGCGGCAGTGTCGTTGGCGATAGCCGAAATCAATGAAGTTTGGCTGACGAGAGAAATTGCTGGCAATGCACCCTGTAAGTGATCGGCCAGATGATCGCCATCCTGTGTGTCTGCCGCTAAAAGCTTCGCACGTACTTGTCCAGATACAGGGCGTTTCAACAAGTAGGCTTTCATCAGCTCGCCAACGATATGTTCAGCATCTGCCGCGCTCCCGCCGTTGCCGCAGACCAATACTTTCCCACCACCCTGATAGCAAGCGCGTAAAATGTCATAAGCGGACTGAATGTCCGCCGCGCAGGTTTTAAGTTCGGGATATGTTGAGAGAAGCTGCTCGAGTTTTGTCATAATAAACACACTAAGCTTATCCTGGTACGAAATTCACCAGATAACGATCACTGTTCCAAGCCGAGACTTCCAGCCGCCGTTCCTCCACAGGAACATCCGTCCACATCACCGCGACCTTGCGACTTTCTTTGGGAAGTAAGCAAAAGTAGTTGTCTTCAAAATATGCATACCCTTGCGCGTCCAGGTCGCGGGCGTCTTCCAGCCAGACAAACATGGCGGCTGTTTCACCGTGGTTCATAAGCGTGATGGTGGCATCACCATTTTCACTGGCAACGGACCTGAGAGATGAGACCGAGAGCATCGTGGGCGGGCAAGCAAGCAGGGAAGCCAGATTGGACAGCCTGCTAAATACATAACGGTTGTGACCGAGGAGCGTACCATCAGGATTGAGCAGCTGCAGGTCGAGAAAGAAGACTTTTCCTTCGACGCTTGTCAGCGGCTGCTGCAGGGTAGCCAGCCTTGCTGCACAGTTGGCGCCGAAGGAAACACTTTCCGTCCGTTCGGCGTATGTTCTGCCATCGACTCCCGCCAGGCACAGGTAAAGTGTGACTTCCTTGTAACGACGTCCGTGTGAGTTACAAACCCAGGCTTCTGCCTCGAAGTGTTCACAGCCCTCCCAGGCCAGAGTAGCGAACTTAGCGGAGATAAGAAGAGGAGCATAGGCGCGGGTGACGGCGTGATAAGCAGGCTTGGGGCGTGTATAGTAATCCACTGCAGACGTACACGCTGCCATCGGATAGGGTTCGTTAAACTGCCAGGGCAATGTGCCGCTGTTATGATACTTCCGCCGCCGGTCTGCCTCCAGCGCGTAGCGTAACCCATCGGCTTGCATAAACTGTGTCGCGCGGACCAACGATTCGACACTATGCAACTCGCCAAAGGTCTCATTCCACACAGGTCGCCTCACCCACCAGGCGCCTCGGTGGAACCAGTATGGATTATCGAGATCCACCGGCCACTGACGCTCCTTGCTCAGTGTGGCATTCAAAGTACGGAGATTGGTAATGCCCTCTACGCCGAATTCGCTGTGGAGGAGCGAGGCACCCCGATTGTACAGTTCATATTGCCTCGTCACGCCCTGGTATTCCCACGGCCCGTGGACATCATGCAGGGCAGACGGATCCCGAGCAATCGCTTCTAATGAGTTGCCAAAGACAGGCCCCGATGGCGAAGTGGGCAACCAGAGCCGGTCGGGGTCGAGGCGATTGACCGCCGTCTTGAGAGTCGCTAAAAGAGGATGTGAATTATCCAGAGGCTGTACTGCCTCTCCACTCAGCTCGTTGCCCCCACACCACACCACCAGGGACGGATGGTTGCGTTTGCGAGGGATGATCTGCTCGGCAGTCTCCCTCACCATCTCAATGTATTCTGGCGAAGCGGAAGGAATGTTGTCGATCCCCGAACTGGACTGGATAAATTCCTGCCAGACCATAATTCCTAGCCGGTCACACTGCTCGTAGAACGATTCTTTTTCGATCAACCCGCCACCCCAGACCCGCAGCAGATTGACATGAGCGCGCTTGGCCAATGTCAACAAATGTTCCAGCCTGGCAAGTTGCGGAACGCTGTACATTACATCCATGGGCACCCAGTTCCAGCCCTTGGCGTAGATCTTGCGCCCGTTGACCATGAACGTGTAAGGTAAAGCCGCCGCGCTGGCTGCCTCATTTGGGATCAGTTTGATCTGACGAATGCCAAAGGGGACGGCGCGTAGGCCCGAAATGTTTTTCTGCTCCGGGTCATCTACACCTGGCAGAATGACATGTACATCCGCCTCGTACAGCTCCTGCTGACCGTAGCCGTTCGGCCACCACAAGCGAGGAGCGATCACGTCCAGGCAAGACTCCAGTTTTGTGCGACCCACCTCCAAGTGATGACGCGTCTGCTGGTGGGCAACCACCGTGCGCCCATAGCGCAGGGTTACTTCCACATCCGCGATGATTGGGGCTGCGGAGTCCAATTCCGTTGTCACAGCGACCCCCGCGTGGCGAAATCTGGCTGACAACTGCGAACGGATGAGCACATCTGCAATGCGCACCGGGCCACTTATCTCCAAATACACATCATCCCAAATGCCCAGGTGAACGAGGCGCGGACAGAAATCCCACCAGTAATTCATGCGCGTCTTGAGCGTATGCACGCGGCTGGTGCGGCCCACCTGTGACTGCTCGGGGGGAGCGGCTTCGATCACCACCGCCAAGAGATTCTGGCTGCCATAGTGCAGTTTGTCGGTCACATCGAAAACGGCCGGGGTGAACATGCCTGTGTGTGTCCCGAGGCTTTCACCATTCAGGAAAAACTCAGCCTGATAATCTACACCCTCGAAGTGGAGTTGGACGCGCTGGCCTTCGGCCTCCCCGTCCATAGTAAACTCCTTCTTGTACAGCCAGGTACGCTGGGGAATCCATTCGCAGAGGAAGCTATTGCGCTCCACGTACGGGTCTTGTATTTCGCCTAATTTCCACAAGTCGTAGTGGGGACAACCTGGCACAGATCCAGTCCGCCAGCCGCGCTGATCTGTGCTGTCTGGCTTCTGCGAGTTGCCCAGGCGCCAGCCTTCGCCGTAGAAGTCTTTGAAAAGCCAATCGCTACCGTTAAGAGAGATGCGCTTATGCATCCGGCCACTCCAGCAGGTTGGTTTCCGTGACAGGCTTTGTCGGGTCGCGTGGAATGTAGAAAGTCTTGATCTCAGCGGGGCCGAATTCTGCCTCGATGAGGCGTCCCAGCGCAGGCAGACGGATGGAGGCACGAGCAGACGCACCGCGTGTCTCATAGGCACGCAGCACCAGTCCGTCGCGATCCTCAGCCTGTTTGAGCACGGTCACGATTACGCTTTCTGGCTCGACTGTTAGGAATGAATTCGATTGCGGGAGAGTTCCTTCCGGATGGAAGGTCCCAAATAGAGCGATGGGCGGCTGATTGAGCTCGGCCGCGCGGCGCACCGTTCCGGCGGTTTCCCAACTTCCCGCATGCGGCAGCAATGTATAGTGGAAACGCTGGATACCCTGGTCGATGAAGGCATGACTTCCATCCGGTCCGAGCACGGCGGGAGTATGGTGAGCATACGCCGGACTCCGAAGGACGGTCAGGCCGATATCGCGCACGTTTACGTCCAGGCTATACTTGCCGTCGTTGAGTAGGCTGAAACCGTAGAGAATCTCCCTGCCGCGTGAAATGCCGGAGACATCCACCCAGGACTGAGTCGGTTCTTCTTCCCCGTTGGCGCAACGCTCGGTGTGCCCGTACGCGACCTCATGAGTGATCTTCATGAAATTGACACTCACCGGAAAGCGCAGCTTGAGCATCTTGCACTTCTCATGCCAATCAACGACAACACTGACATCGATCGGCTCGCGGTCGCGGTACATGGCAAAATCCTGAACCAGAGAGGAGGAACCAAACTTACTGGTTACACGAATGATTGACTTAACCGGGCCATCTTCGGCCAGACGGACAGACTCTGCCTTAAATTCCCCCACTGCCTTATCCCACCTGAAGACATCGTGGCCCCAGGTGTCTGCCGAGTCTTCCAACACAACCGGCAGCGCGGCCGGGCCGCAGAACACTTCTACATCCTCCCACTTGTCACGCAGGCTGCTGATCCAGCCGGTCACAGGATCGAATTCCAGCCGGAAACGGCCATTTTCCAACGCGGTATCGGAGGACTGAAGCCCAAACGGGGTGTCGATATCTCGTGCGGTATCCGAAGATGAAAGCAGCCGATACGTGCGGTAACCCAGGGCAGGCAGATCCGCGGTAAAGCAGAGGCGGCTACGGCCCGCAACCGTGCTGGATTGGACCGCCTGGTGAGGAATGATCTTCCCCGCGTCATCCACGAGGACAGATTCCGATTTCAAGTGCGGTGATTCGATCTCAACATTGGCCTTTACGGGCCAGGTCAATGGATTGAAGACCACCAGCGGACGGGTATTCTCTTCCTGTGGAATACCAATCTTCCAGGCAATGGATTGAGTAGCATGGTTCAGCGCCCGGCCGGCGATAGCGAGCGCCTCGCCGTAGGCATCGCGGGCATCATCATAGGCAGCTTCAAGACTCGTACCGGCCATGATGTCGTGGAACTGGTTGAAGAGCACGTTTTTCCACGCGCGGCGAAATTCATCTGGGGCTCCGGGGACGGCCGCCCCCGCCCAGAGATCCACGGCAACTGACATTTTCTCGGCAGCCAACAGGCGGTTTTCCGCCAGGCGGTTCCAGCGCTTGATGCCGGAGTGCGCTGCGTAACAGCCGCTGGCATGGTGCTGTAGTTCGCTGTGCACAACGGGGATGGGCCAGTCCTTGGTCTCTGCGGCACAGAAGAATTCCTCTGGGGTGGAGAGAATCAGGCGCGCCCGGAAGTCGGGGTCGGCGTCCAGGCAATGGATATTCTCCAGGTTGGCGATCGTCGGACCTCCACCATGATTGCCGACGCCGTAGAAGCACATGAATTCATCAACAGGTTCCTTCATCTCCGCGGCAGAACGGCGGGCGTAAAATTCCACATCCTTGCCCCACGAAAGATACTCAAATGGAATGCGGTATGCCAGCACGCGCGACGAGTCGTCTGACTGCCACCAGAACAGGCGGGCCGGCAGTCCCTGCTCATGCGGCATTGGCCGCAGGAAAACGTAGTAATCGAGGCCGCTCTTCTTGAGGATTTGGGGCAGGGTCCCTGCGTGGCCGAAGCTATCAACGTTGAAACCAGTCCGGGCAGTGACGCCGAATTTTTCCTTAAAATAACGCTGCCCATATAAGCCGTGACGAACGAAGGACTCACCGGATGGTATGTTGCAATCGGGCTCCACCCACCAACCGCCGACGATATCCCAGCGTCCCTCGCGCACGCGCTGCTGAATTTCGGCAAACATGGCGGGGTCAGATTGCTCTACCCATTCATAAAACGCGGCCGAACTGGCGACAAAGATAAAGTCAGGAAACTCTTTCATCCGGTCGAGGGCGGAGCGGAAGGTGGCCTTCACTTCGTGATAGCCTTCCTGCCATTGCCACAACCAGACGGGGTCAATGTGGGCGTTGCCGATCATGTGAAGTTTGCGGGTCTTCATAGTGTTCTCCGATTTTCAGATACCCTGTAAATTGATTTGCCAGGGATGAGTGTAACTGGCTCTAATACGTGTCCGGCTTATAGTACAGGCCGTTCGTCGTTACAGGACTCCAGGCTGAGGATGTGTTTGAGGGCACATCGCTGTGCCAGCTTGATGTCTGAGGTGGCAACCATAAATCAATGCGCGGAACGACTGTGACCAGAGCCTCGGCTTGCTGGCCAAAGCGCTGCCCGTCGATGGTGAGATCGACCGCCAGCCGGGCGCGGCGGATGGCTACGTCTGCAGGGGTCACCTTGAACGAAAGCCGGTGGACATCGGAAATCCGCACGATTTGGACGCTTCCCTCCACAACCCATCCGGTTGGCGTGATCAACTGTATGAGGGCATCCTTCGGGCAAGGGAAGGGATTGCGGATCTCAACCTCAAAGCTGATTATTTCTCCTGCAGCTGCGTCGACCTGATAAGGCATGATTCGGGCAACAAATCCCTCTGCACCCAAATCGGGCGTCTCAGGCAGCAGTTCGCGGTGCAGGCGGTCAAGAGTCTCGGCATCCGCGGCGATCTTCTCAAGATAGGCGGGCGTCACCCGTAGAGGCTGCCAGTGACCCGATAGAATATAGTCAGGGCAGATGCGCTTATATAAGCTTGCAGCAGCTGTGTAATCTCCAATGCCATAGCCGTTCTGGTAAACATAATTCCAGCCAAGACCATCTTCGCCATGGAATTGGTCGCCGGTCGCCAGAAAGCGGAGTCCGTCAACCTCCAACTCGATCGCCACGGCGTAGCGCGTGTGACCGGGTAAGGGATGCAGGGTCAGAGTGTACTCCTCCCAGGCGATGGGTTGTCCGAGCGGCAGGCGACGGTGCACGGGGATGGAGTCGAACCATAGGCAAGGCAGATCATAGTGGGCCGGATGTTCCAGGATGTCTGCAAAGTTTTCAGCGGCCCAGACCTGCGTCCCTTCCATGCAGCGCAAGAGATTGCAGCCTGCCACATGGTCGTCGTGATAATGAGTGGGCAAAACAACATCGATTTTATTGACCCCGAACTGGGCCTTGAGCGCCGGCAGTGTGTAGAGCCACGGGCGGCGTGAGGCGCGATCTCTGCCCGCCGAGAATCCCGTGATAAAGTCGTAGCCAAAATCGATGAAGAGAGCCTTTTTGCTGGCCGAGAGGAGCACGTACGTGTTTGCCACGCTGGTACGGTTCATCAGAAGATGAGGCGTCCCTTGCCCTTCAACTCCTTCGCCCACAGCCAGGACTGGACGGTAGGGGTGCTGGCGCAATTCCCGCAGACGCAGGTGCTCCTTGCGGCCTTGTAATAGCTCCCAAAAGCGTTCGACGAGCAAGGCCATGGCCAGTTGCGGATTCTTTATCGGCTCACCGTGCGATGGGAGAAGCAAATCGAGTTGACGGTCCTGTAGATCGAGCAGGGATGCGATGCTGGCCGCCACCCCCTCACTGCCGCCATACGTCCACTGCGTGGCAGATAAGCTGAACACTTTGCCGGGCGCGGCGATCAGGTCACCGCTGAAGAGCAGGCGCCGCCCGTCTATCTCCACCAGCAGGCTGATCGACCCAGGGGTATGCCCGGGTGTGGGTAGGACGGTGAGGCTATGATCGCCGAAGCGACGAACCTCATAGTCATCCAGCGTGCCAGCGACCGGTACAGGCTCGAGCAACGAGAAGCGGTCCTGGCGCACGTTGTAATTGTTGAAGACCTCCCGTGTCTGCCAGTGCATATCCATGTTGTGGAACAGATCCTGCTCGGCTCGCGGGACCCAGATGCAGATGCCCGTCTGGACTGCCCGCGCCAAGCCCTGGCCCTGGTCGCGATGATGATGCGTCATTAATACATCCGTGACGCGCTCCACACCGATTTCGGTGAGATGATCCAGCACATCACCATTGCCGAAATCTATTAATAACGCCTCGCGGCCGGAACAGAGTATGTAGACGTTGCATGTATCGTGAAAGAGGAAGACTTGATCTGCGATGCGGGTGAACATTGATGCCTCGATGATTAGTAGTGACGGCTCATGGAAAAGAAATGATATGGATCATGGCGAATTGAATTATGGCAACAAAGCTCGTAGATGAAGAATGGTGCCATCTTTGCGCTGAAGAGGAAACGTCAGGCGACCGTCATGCAGATCAACAACCTCTTCCCGGCCACTGATGAGATCATGCACCTGCCAATATGCGTTATTACAGAAGTCGCCATCGAGTGCCACTTCGGCAACTTTACCTTCATTCCCATTGTTGACGGCAAAGAGGTAGAGCTCTTGCCCACGGCGGAAGAGAGCGGTGGAAATCTGAGAGGTGAGCGAACGGCTGGGAATAGGCACCTTCAGATGATCATGCAGCATCTGTAGCAGAGCGGGGGAAGGCGCTAGCCCGATGACCGTCAGGCAGCCGCTTCCACGCTGCTCGGTGTAGCCGATCGTGTACCGGGCTCCAGCCTGCAAGCCCATCTGCAGAGCAAGTTCCTCTGCGGTTTGGCCGCCGGGGGCATGACGGATAGCAACGATCGGGGTGCCGGGCGTGGTCGCGTAATTAAACGCCCAGGGGCTCCTGATCTTTCGGCCCCAAACATCCAGCCATAAGTCGGCGGGCGAACCGCTGAGGATCCCCATTGGTTCTTTAATATCCAATAGATTTAGTGGACGCAAGTTACCGTCCAGGTGTGGATACATCCCCAGACAGACCAGATGCCCGCCGGACTCTACGTACTCCTTCAGATGCTCCTGGGCGGCGGCGGAAAGCCAGTCTCCACCGGCATACAACAACAGCGGCGGGTTGCATCCGTTGCGGTCTACATCGAAGAATTCATAATCAATGTCCGCCTGATAGAGGGATTGAAGCACATCTTTATCAAGCTGCTGGGTGCCTCGCTGGAGTATGTTGAAAGTAACAGCCGTGTGGGTCAGCTTGTTCAAAGAAGCAGGCTCGATCTCATTGTAAAGCGAAGTAAGTTGCTGGAATACTTCAAACAGGTCCGGGCGGGTGCGCCCCCACTCATTGATCGGGCACTGATACCAGTTATCGCGATTCGCAAGCATATACCAGTTCCAACCAGCTGCGCCAGCCAGGAGCGCGGAGAGACAGATCATCCGGTAATGATTGGCGGGCAGGATACCTACTTCGCCCAGCCAGTCATGCCAGATCCCTGCCTCGAATTCAGGGATATACGGCAGGTTCGAATAGGTCCGGGTGTACCGAACCGCCTCCAGCACATGGCGATGCTCATCGGTGCGCAGCACCAACTCGCGGGACGGATAGATGTCTGGTCCGGCCAGGTCTGCGAGGGATTCGAGCTCGGCCCAGGGTTGGATGGCATGACCACTGTAGGCATTCAGGTAGATGAGCACATCGACCCCAAAATCGCGGTAGGTCTTCACCGCCCAGGCGGCCACCCGGGTGACGTACCAATGCTGGAAGCGGATGAAGTCCATGTAACGGTTCATCCAGGCTGTTTGCGTTGGGAACATTTGTGAGACGGCGCGCGCCTCTGCCATGGAACTATACGCTGTGCCCCAGGCAGAATTAAGAGCATCTACATCGCCGTAGCGCTCACATAGAAAATCATGGAAGGGACCGATCCTCTGCCCCAGACCGAGTTGCTCGGTGTACCAGGGAAGCCAGGGGTCTATCTCATTGTCAGCCTGCCACAGAATAATGCGTCCGCCGTGTGTTGCCAGGTATGGGCAAACAGCCTCCACCACAGCGTGCATATAAGGCAGCGCCCGTGCTCGAAACGCGGGGTCGAGGCGGTGCAGTTGGGCAGCGTCATCGGGCACGCCGTTGTTGCGCCACTCACTGTAGATATAGGGGCCGGGGCGCAGGATGATCCAGAAGCCTTCAGCGGTGAGCAGGTCGAGAAAGCCGAGCAGGTTACGGCGTGGGTCGGTCTCGCCACAGAAGTCGTAGCGCCCCGGTTCGATCTCATGGAAATCCCAGCAAACGTAAGTGGCAATGACTTGCAGTCCCATCTCGCGTGCACGCCGCAGCACAGGCCGCCAGTTGGCCGGATCAAGCCTCCAGTAATGGACTTCGCCGCTCAGCAGTGGAATGGCAATACCATCCACCCAGATTTTTTTGTCTGTGATCTTAACGGTAGCCATCTTGATCCCCCATCCGAAAAATCTTTAAAGATGATCGGCCCATGAGAAAACTAAAACTATATGTTTTTGTGAAAACCTGGGGATCGCTTTCTTTACTCGTTGTAATCATCTTAGATAACCCCCTTTGGCATCTATGAGTTGTCATCGTTACCGTCCCGCAATACCTGTAAAGGGATTGCATTCAATGAAATAGCGTCAAAATACGAAAAGAAAGAGGGCACACACCATCAGCTCGTGCTAACTAAAAAATGCCCACAACCATCTAAAATTGACTAGATCTGATTTTACAGCAGAACAAGAATACAAAACAAGGTGCGCTTCGATTAGCTTGCAAAAGTGAAAATTGAAGGGATGATGGTTACTCTGCTGGACATTATGGCTGTCATGGCCTGGCTGGAGTAAAATCGAGCGACCGCGAGTGCCTACGCGTTGGAATCTGGCGGCAGCTAGGAACAAATATTAATCAAGAGGTTTGTATGGCGTTATTTATTGGGCTGGATATTGGTGGAACGAAGATCATGGTCGCATCAGCCAATCGGGAGGGGGATATCCTGCGACGCGTGCGTGGGGACACCTCCACCAGCCTCGAAACAGATCTGGCAAATATCAACAGGATGATCGCCGAAGTATCCACGGGAGAGGAAATATCAGGTATGGGAGCCGCCATCGGTGGACCGCTCGATTGGGAACAGGGAGTCGTCTCCCCCTTGCACCAGCCCGCCTGGCGCGAGGTGCCGCTCAAAGCAATCATGGAAGAAAGATGGAACTGCCCGTTCCATGTCGATGTAGATACAAACGTCGCCGCGCTGGGCGAGTACCGCTGGGGAGGACCCACTGCGGAGCGTTTTCTGTACCTCACGCTCAGCACAGGCATGGGGGGCGGATTCCTCGTCGATGGCAAGATTTATCGCGGACAGGGCGGCGCGCATCCAGAGGTGGGACACCAGTCCATTTCGTTTCGCTGCTTCAACCCATCGGCCGTGCAATGCGAATGCGGGGCACCCGATTGCCTGGAAGCGCTGGTTTCAGGAAACGGAATACGCCGCATTTATGGCAAGCCGGCAGAGAGCTTAAACCCGGAGGAATGGGAAGAAGTCGCGTATAACCTCGGGCAGGGACTGCGTAACATGGCCGCGCTCTACGCCCCGGACGTGATTCGCATCGGCGGCGGGGTAGCTGTGGGCGGAGGCGAGCGCTTCATTGGTAAAGCCCGAGAGGTAATGGATGCCCACCTGAGATTGGTACCGACGCCTCAAGTGGGCTTAAGTCGACTGGGATATGATACCGCCTTGCAAGGTGCCATTGCTATCGCGCTTTCCGAATAGCAACAATTATTGATACGCGGGCATCATCTCGCCGTGAGCCTCCAGGAGCTCATCCACGAGGGACCAGATTTCGTCGAGGCTGAGCTCGGCGGCGGTGTGCGGATCAAGCATGGCAGCGTGGTAGATGTGTTCGCGCTTGCCTGTGAGCGCGGCTTCGACGACCAGCGATTGCACGTTGATGTTCGTCTGCTGGAGCGCGGCTAGATGCGGAGGCATCATCCCGATCTTCGTAGGCTGGAGCCCGTTTTTATCTACGAGGCAGGGCACTTCGACGCAGCAGCCCTGGGGCAGGTTATCGATGAGCCCGTGATTGGGAACATTCCCATAGACCACGCGCGGGATACCTGTTTCCATGGAATGGATAATGAGTGAGCCATACTCCTGGCTGCGTTCAAATCCTTCGCCGAGCTCGCCACGCTCGAACTTGGCCCGATCTGCTTCCCATCTTGCGATCTGCAGTTCACAACGTGCCAGGTATTCGTCAAGCGGAATTTCGTATTTTTCAATCAGGTCCGGGCGATCACGTTTAATAAACCACGGGACATATTCGCTGAAATGCTCACTGGACTCCGTCACGAAATAGCCCGTGCGGCGGAAGATCTCATAGCGAACATGATCAGCTAGTCCCCGATAACGTCGTCCATACGATTTCGCTTCGAACGCCTCGCGGATCCGCGGATATAAATTCTGGCCGTTGTGCTCAAACTTTAAATAAAACGCCATGTGATTAATGCCGGCGCAGATATAGTTGATTTCATTGTAGGGCACACCGATATCCTCGGCAAGTGCTTCCGCTGTGCTCTGCACACTATGACATAAGCCAACAGTCTTGATCTTGCTGGCACGGTGAATCGCCCACGTGTTCATCGCCATGGGGTTGACGTATTGCAGGAACATCACATCCGGGCAGAGCTCTTCCATATCATGGCAAATATCGAGAAAAACAGGAATGGTGCGTAGTCCGCGCATGATGCCGCCAATACCCAGGGTATCGGCGATCGTCTGACGCAGGCCATATTTTTTCGGAATTTCGAAGTCAATAACCGTGCCGGGCTTATACCCGCCCACCTGGAACATACTAATGGCGTAATCTGCGCCGTCAAGCGCGCGGCGGCGATCGAGTGTTGCTTCGATCTTTGGTGTTGCGTCGAAATATTCCGCCACCCGGTGCGCCACAATCTCAGAGGCTCGTAAGCGCTCCGGATCGATGTCCACGAGGCTGATGGTGGAGTCGGCAAGCTCGGGAAACGAGAGAATGTCGCCGACCAGGTTTTTGGCGAAGACGGTGCTGCCCGCGCCGATAAAAGTGATCTTGGTCATGTAGTCTCCTATAATGTTCAGTTTCAGGCGCCATGTCTCTGGTTCCTGGCCTGCTTATTTTAATATTTATATTTTTGAGGAACGGACTCACTTTCTGTCCTAACAGTTCAGTAAGGTTCGCCCGACTCATAATCATGGTGTCTCTTACTCCCTCGTTTTGCCCGTATCCACCCGGCTGGGCTATAATCTAACGCATTAGTTCTTTCAGATTCAGATTAAAGGTAACGTATGCCAAACCAACTCATTCACGAAAATTCCCCTTATTTGCTCCAGCATGCGAATAATCCGGTTGACTGGTATCCCTGGGGCGAAGAAGCCCTGGCCAAAGCCCGCGAGGAAAACAAGCCGATCTTTCTGAGCATCGGATACGCAGCCTGTCACTGGTGCCATGTGATGGAACACGAGTCGTTTGAGGACCCCGAGACTGCGGCGTTGATGAATGACAAATTCATCAATATCAAAGTAGACCGCGAAGAGCGACCCGATCTTGACAGCATCTATATGCAGGCTACCACGGCAATGACCGGTTCCGGCGGCTGGCCCATGTCCGTCTTCCTCACACCCGATCTGCGTCCGTTTTACGCGGGTACATACTTTCCTCCGGTACGGCGCTATAACATGCCGGCATTCAAAGACGTCCTCCAGAGCCTGGCGAGAGTATGGAGCGAAGAGCGCGATGAAGTTGATCGCGTCGGCAGTCAAGTGCTTCAGCATATCCAACCCCAAATACTAGGCAAGACTGGCGAGGAGCTTGGGCCCGAGACTCTGGAGGCGGCGGCCAGATCTCTGCTCGAGGCATATGACTGGGGCTATGGCGGTTGGGGCTCCGCTCCGAAATTCCCTCAACCGATGGCAATCGAGTTTCTACTCCGCCGCTCATTAACCGTCTCCCCTCAGCGTAAGCAAATGCTGAAAGCCGCCACACATGCCCTAGACACGATGTCACGCGGCGGTATGTACGATGTGGTGGGCGGAGGGTTTGCACGCTACAGTGTCGATAACTTCTGGAAAACGCCGCACTTCGAAAAAATGTTGTATGACAATGCGCAGCTCGCGCTCGCCTATTTACACGGCTATCTTGTCATGGGTGATGAAAAGTATCGATGGGTCTGTGAAGAAACCCTTGATTTCCTTCTCCGCGAAATGACCCATCCTAATGGCGGGTTCTATAGCAGCCTGGATGCCGATTCCGAAGGCGAAGAAGGCAAGTTTTACGTGTGGACACACGATGAGATAGAACAGATCCTTGGTCCAGACTTTGAATTTTTCAAAACGGCTTATGGGATCACGCCACAGGGAAATTGGGAGGGTAAGACGATCCTACAACGTGCCCTGGATGATTCCAGCCTAGGGGCTCATTTCAAGTTGGATCGAGAAACGGTGCACAGGAAGTTAGCGGAGTCCCACTCCAGGCTCCTGGATGTAAGGAATACAAAGGTCCGCCCGGGCACAGATGATAAAGTCTTGGTGATGTGGAATGCGCTGGCATTAATGGCCTTTGCCGAAGCTGGTCGCTACTTGCATCGGAAGGATTACTTGGATGCTGCGATCCAGAACGCACGCTTTTTACTGGATAACTTATATGTTACCGATCGCTTGCTGCGTTCATGGCGCGAAGGCCAGGCAAAACACAATGCCTATTTAGAGGATTATGCCGGCCTGGTCCTGGCGCTCCTGGCACTTTATCAATCCGATCCCAACACTGAATGGTATACGACGTCGTTGATCTTGGCAGATCAGATGGTCGCACACTTTAGTGACCCGAATGGTGGTTTTTTTGATACCCGCGATGATCATGAGGCATTGCTTGTCCGCCCTAAAGATATTCAGGATAATGCCACCCCTTCTGGGAATGCGCTTGCCGCTATGGCTCTGCTTCAACTGGCGACTTATGGAGATCGTGGCACATGGCGGAACGTTGCAGAAGATATGCTGGCATCTATACAGAACGCCCTGTTACGTTATCCGACATCCTTCGCACAATGGTTGTCCGCAGCCGATTTCGCAGTTGGACCAACTCGCGAAGTTGCGATCATAGGCGAATTTGATGACGACAATACTCAGGCTCTGCTGCAGACCCTGTGGAATCGTTACCGACCGCGACAGGTGACAGCGATTTCTGCCTACCCACCGGGACCGGGATCACCAGCATTGCTCGCAGATCGGCCATTACTTAACAATCAACCGACCGCCTATGTCTGCCAGGGTTTCGTCTGTCTACAACCTGTCAATTCCCCGGATGACATGGAGAGTCAACTGGCTGGCAATCTCGCGCAGTGAGCATACCCGGTCAAGATAATTTTGGAAATTGCTGAGGTTATTGTAAAATAGCCTCCATGGATATACTTGTTCAAGATCTCATCAAACTGGGCATTGCCATCCTTGTGGGTGGCATCATCGCTGCGGAACGCGAGTTCGGCGATAAAGCGGCAGGGTTTCGCACATTGATCTTGATCACAGTTGGCTCTACATTGTTCACAATCTTTTCCCTGCGCATGGATCCGGGCTTCACCTAGACACGCATCGCCGCGAACATCGTGACGGGCATCGGCTTTCTGGGAGCTGGCGCCATCATCCGTGAGCACGGGCGGATTGGCGGACTGACCACAGCTGCCACCATCTGGCTTTCGGCGGCCCTGGGCATGGGGATCGGTGCAGGTGAGTTGAATTTTGTGCTGATTTCAACCTTTGCCATCCTTGTGATCCTGCTTGTCTTTCCCCGCCTGGAAATCTGGATCGATCATATTCGCGAGTCTCGCACCTACAAGATCACGGTTCCCACGAGCTACGTGGAGGAAATTGAAGAGATCCAGAAGACATTCGAAGCCTGCGATCTGCATGTGTATGAACACCACCAGTCAAAGTTGGATCCTACGATCGTTGGCACATGGCATACCATTGGGGCGCCAAAAAATCATGATAAATTTGTGACCCGCATGCTCAAAGACAAGAACATTGAGGAATTCCTTTATTGATCCACCCTCATGAACAAAAAGGCTCTCCTGCTGGAGAGCCTTTTTATTTACTTTGGTTCGATATTGCCGCTCGCGTCTGTTGGTTGCTCGTCATCCTGCTTGTCTTTGCCTAAGCCCTCACGAAAGGCTCTAATCCCTCGTCCCAGTTCACCGGCAATCCTTCCGATCCGACCGGGGCCAAAAAGCAGCAAGACAATCACTAGAATGACAATCCATTCAGCACCACGTGGTAGTCCAAGCATCGTACACTCCTTTACTTGATTTCATTCTTATCCTACCACATTCGATGTTGATTGACCACACTATAATTCGCGACGGTACAGCAAGCCCTCAATATAGCGCAGCGCCCGACGCACCAGCGAGCGAACCCTTGCAAACAAGCGATACTGCTCCGGGCGGACGTGGCCTTTGCTGGGGATGGGCCCCGTCCATTCTGCAACCAGGGCCCCCCATGTGAGACCTGCACCAAACCCCACCATGACGATTTTTTCGCCGGGCTTGATCTGTCCCTTCTCCAGGGCCTCCACCATTGCCATTGGGATGGATGCCGTGGACGTGTTGCCGTAGCGCTCAAGATTGACAATAAAGCGGTCCATAGGCAGCTTGAGTCCACGCGCCGCTGCCTCAATGATGCGGATATTGGCTTGATGCGGAACGATCCATTGCACCTGATCGATTGTCAGCCCCGCGCAGGCCAAGACCTCCTGAGTTGCCGAAGCCATGACGCGAGTGGCAAAGCGGAAAACCTCTTTTCCGTCCATTTGAATGTAACGGTTTCCATTTAGCAAAGTGGATTCATTGATAGGATAACGACTGCCCCCTCCGGCTAGCGTCAACAAGTCACCGCCGGAGCCGTCAGAGTGCATCACCGCTGACAACACGCCGCCTGGTTGGTCACTGGCTTGCAGGACAAATGCACCCGCCCCATCTCCGAACAGGATACAGGTATTGCGATCCTGCCAATTTATGTATCGCGACAGGGTCTCAGAACCAATGATCAGCGCACTTTTGATGGAGCCGCTGCGGATGGCCTGTGCGCCCATATTCAGAGCATAGATAAAGCCGGAACAGGCGGCCAGCAGATCGAACGCGCCGGCTTTGGTCGCGCCGAGCTGGTCCTGTATCAAGCAGGCTGTGGCCGGAAAAATATACTCTGGCGATGATGTAGAGCAAATGATCAGATCCAGGTCAGTTGGACGCAGGTTTGCCACCCTCAGGGCCTTTATCGAAGCTTCCACAGCGAGTGTGGAAGGGAACTGGTCATCACGTGCAATGCGCCTCTCACGGATGCCCGTCCGTTCGCGGATCCAGGCATCATTCGTGTCAACTATTTTTGAAATGTCGTCATTTGTCAGAATCGACTCGGGCGCCGACATCCCCCAGCCTGTGATATGTGCATATGGCATGGCTTGCTCCTCTTGATAGACCTGGTAGCATACAAGACCGTCGGGTCTTACTGGTTATTCCTCAAAACGGCTAAAGATCAAGGTCGCGTTATGACCGCCAAAGCCAAATGAGTTCGACATGATATGCTTTGGGGCAGCTTTGCGTGGTTGGTTGGGCACATAATCGAGATCACATTCGGGGTCCGGCGTCTGATAGTTGATCGTGGGGGGCAACACCTGGTCACGCATTGCCAGAACACAGAATACCGCTTCCAGCGCACCCGATGCACCAAGTAAGTGGCCGGTCATCGACTTGGTGGAGGAGACCGGGATGTTATAGGCCTGCTCACCAAATACCGTTTTGATCGCTGCCGTTTCACTCTTGTCGTTCAGCGGAGTCGAGGTGCCATGTGCATTGATATAGTTGATGTCATTCACGCCCAGATTGGCATTCTTCAGCGCCAGTGTCATCGCGATCGCAGCCCCTGCGCCGTTCTCCGCAGGGGCAGAAATGTGATGCGCGTCGTCTGTGGTGCCATAACCGGTCAGCTCACACAAAATTTCTGCTCCACGCGCCTGCGCAGACTCGAGCGACTCTAGAATCACGATCCCTGCGCCCTCTCCCATCAAGAAGCCATCCCGGTCCTTATCAAAGGGACGAGAGGCGGTCCGTGGATCATCATTGCGCGTGGAAAGAGCCGTCATCACAT
The DNA here is from genome assembly GCA_035463255.1 of Anaerolineales bacterium. Taxonomy (GTDB): domain Bacteria; phylum Chloroflexota; class Anaerolineae; order Anaerolineales; family Villigracilaceae; genus Defluviilinea. The sequence goes on from DATHTL010000046.1 coordinate 111,887, forward strand.
TGAGTCCTGCCATCGCAACCGGCACGATAGCAGCTTCTGAAGCCCCCGCGATCATCACATCCGCGGCGCCGCGCCGGATCATTTCGACAGCTTCACCGATGACGTTATTCCCGGAAGCGCACGCCGTCGCAAGCGCCATATTCGGCCCGCGCACACCCAAGCGGATGGCAAGCATGCCGGGAGCGCTATCTGAGATCATCATGGGGACGAGGAACGGGCTGACGCGTTCCGGACCGCGCTCGCGCATTACTTCCACTTGCTCGAGCAGAGTGCTGATTCCACCGATTCCTGTGCCGATCACCACCCCGATGCGATCACGATTCGATTCGTCAACCTTGAGTCCTGCCTGCTCAACAGCCTCGGTTGCAACGGCTGTAGCAAACTGTGTAAAACGATCCATTTTGCGCGCTTCTCGCGCGCCAAACAAGCCGACAGGGTCAAATCCCTTGACCTCCGCGGCAAAGCGTGTCTTATGCTTGCTTGCATCAAAATGGGTGATCATCGCTGCACCCGATTTACCCGCCAGGATGGCCTCCCAGGTTTCTTTTACATTGTTGCCAACAGGGCTGATGCATCCCATCCCTGTGACGACCACTCGTCTGCTCATAGATGAAGTCTCCTTACAAGATAAAGGGCAGTGTGAACTGCCCTCAAAGTTCTAGGCTGTTATAACACGCCCCAATCGAATTAGACGCGGTATGCCTATACGCTCTTTATTGTTTTCCAGGCTTGTTGTACATGCAATCTGTCGTGATCTGCCATGAAGCTGGTCACTTCGAGGAAGTTGGTTGGACCGAAGATCGCATGCCGCGCACTGCGTGACCATATTTGCTCGTCCACACTTTTCAATGTCTTGAGATTTTCAATACGTGCCTGCGCAAACTCCGTCAATGCAGATTTGCCATCGATATTCAAATATTCGCGCTCACTAGCCCAGACTCCACTGTCTGGCCGAGGAATAAAGGCGCTTTCCTTATCCATCATCAACTTAATCTGCATTTGATGGATTTCAATCTCCGTATCGCGCAGATGACAAAGGATTTCGTTTACCGCCCAGTCATCCCGGGAAGGCTCGTGTCGCCACTGCTCGTCTGTCAGCGAGGCTGAAAGGCTTCGCAACACAGCCGGTGTGGACACCATGATCGCCAGGACTGCATCGCGTGACTTAAACGCTGGCTCCAGCGTTGAGACAGTAGCAGATTCGAGCCACGGGCGCAGATCAGCCAAGCTGCCGCGACCCGCTACAAACGCGGGGCTTGAACTGGATTCTCCATCGATAAAAAAGGTCTTGAGCCCAAGCCTGTGAGCGGGCATCAAATCCCGCTCCACATCATTACCTACCATCAGAACGGGTCCCTCCGGCCAGCCAAGCCGACCGAGAACTTCCGCATAATAGGCGGGCCGCCTTTTGGTAAAGTGAAAATGGTCATTCGTCGACACAAGTTCGAAGAGCTCCGGGTCAAACCCCGCCCACCGTAGACGGTGGTACGTAGCCTTGCGCGGAAACAGTGGATCAGTTGCAATCGCTATTCGATAGCCGCATGACAACGCCCAATCAATGAAAGGCACAGCCTCCGGCCGCTGCTGGGTATGCTTTGCTAACAGCGGAAAAACCTGATCATAAAATTCCTCAATCACGTGCCTGATTTCGCCTTCAGAAATTCCGATCTCTCGAAGGAAATCGGCATAGAAGATCTCTTCCAGGGTTTGAGTGGGATCTTCGCTCTCATTCATCAGATTCATGCCAGCAAGGAGGGCACGCAGCATCACTTCGGGCGCGACGTAATCAGACAGATGTTTTGAAAGCGCCTGGAAATAGGCCGGGATAAAAGCATCCAGGTTGGTATCCAGCAATGTGTCGTCAAGATCAAGCAGCAATGTTAGAGACATATTGACTCTTGCAGGGGCGCGTAGCGCCCGCGGGATCTTTAGGATTTAAGCTCAAATTTAAACGGAAGGACATGACACTCCCCACAACCGACATGCGGTTCGGCAACATTCCGTTTTGTTTTTTCGCAATAGGCAGAAACTTTCACGCGACGTTGAAATAAGGCTTCAATCGGTCTCGCGACGGTTGGAGATAGTTTAAGGAATTCACAGGCGTTGGCGCGCGCGATCTCTGGCACAGGACAAGTCTTGCACAGGTCACGGGTCCAGCGCTCGCCCGCAGTTTTTAGCAGCCGACACTCTTCCACATTGCGGCCACGAAAGTAATCACCATAGAAATATGGACATTCTTTTCCGGCAGGAGTTCTCATAGTGGTTGAATTATAGAATGAGAAGATAAAAATTTTATAAGCATTAAAAAATAGTGACAGTCACATCCCATGACTGCCACTGGATCATCTTATTACAAATCATTCCTAGACACGGGTAACATACTCGCCCGTTTCCGTGTTGACGCGAATCGTATCGCCTACTTTCACGAACTGCGGGCAGTTTACTTCGAGGCCCGTCTCCGTTCGAACCTTCTTGGTGACGCCGGTGGCCGTATCGCCGCGAATGGCAGTTTCCGCTTCGACCACTTTCAAATCTACCGAGCCCGGGATTTCGACATCGAGCGGTGCGCCTCTGTAGAAAGTCAGCTTGACTTCCATGCCTTCCTTTAGATAAGGTGCTTTGTCACCCAAGATTTCACCTTTGATGGCCGGTTGTTCGAACGTTTCATTGTCCATAAAATGGTAAAAGTCGCCATCCGTGTAGAGATAGGACACATTATGAAAGTCCAACCGTACGTCCTGAACAGACTGGCCTGAATTAAAGGTGCGTTCAATGTTTGCGCCTGTTTGCAGGTTGCGAGCCTTGATGCGGATATTGGCATTGCCGCGTCCGGTTTTGTTGTGGCTGTAGTCCAGCACTTTGTACAGGTTGCCATCCAGCTCGAAGGTGACACCTTTGCGAAGTTCGTTTACATCGATCATTCTTGCGCTTTCCTTGTGTGAGATGATGACTGCAATGCACGCAGTCAGAAGCGGCGGGATTATACCAGAGAGCAGAGACTCGGGGCTAGAGATTAGTGAGTAGACTCAGACGTTGGATCTTCACGGAGAAGCTGAACGGCATGAGGTAATACGGGAAGCACGACCTGCAGATTTTCCACGGCGCCTCTGGGGCTGCCTGGCAGGTTCAAAATAAGGGTCTTGCCCCGGATCCCTGTTACGATTCGGGATAACATGGCATGAGGGGTGATCCGAAGACTAGCCGCACGCATGGCTTCTGCGAGACCGGGAGCCTCCCGTTCGATGACCGCGCGGGTTGCTTCGGGAGTCACATCACGCCGGGAGAAACCGGTGCCGCCTGTAGTCAGGATCACATCCATGTCGCCGCTGTCGGCCCAGGACGTGAGTATGGCACGTATTACGGACTCCTCATCGGGTAGGAGGGATTGTTTAGCCACGGACCAGCCTTGGGCTTCGATGAGATTCGCCAGCGCCGGGCCAGAAGAGTCCGGGCGCTCGCCGCGTGAGGAACGGTCAGAGAGTGTCAAAATCCCAAACCGGATTTTCATTGCAATTCTTTTCCGTAAAGATGGATTTTATCCATGGGCTGCCAGCCACGGTTTTGATAGTAAGCCTCTGCCTCGGGATTATCGTCGGTAACCAGCAGATAGGTCTTTAGGCAGCCTCTGGCGCGCAACCGCGCTTCCACTTCCTCCATCAGGCAAGACCCAATCCCTTGCCCGCGAAAAGGGGCCGCGACCGCCAGGTGATAGATCAAACCACGCCGGCCGTCATACCCACCGATCACGGAACCGACGATATTCCCCTCTGATTCGGCAACGAGGAACAGATCGGGGTCACGCGCAAGTTTCTTTTCGATCTCAGCGAGGGTATCTGACCGCCCCACCCTCACACCTTTTTCAATGCTTTTCCACAAACTAAATACCGATTCGTAATCGGCCGGAAAACGAAATTCGCGAATTTGAATAGATGAAGATAGCACGGCCCTGCAACTATGGTCTCAGAACATTGAGCAGATCATCGGGCATAAAAGGCTTGAGGAGGAATGCATTCGCCCCGCGACGAATACATTCGTCACGCACATCCAGACCCGAGGTCATGACAACTCGAAGATTTGTGAACCCTTCGTTCTTGCGGATGACTTCAAGAATTTCCATGCCACTCTGCTTGCCGAGATGTACATCCATGAAGAGGGCATCGGGTTTTTCGCGCTCAACGGCAGCAGGGACATTGTCATCAACATCCAGCGCCGCAACCTCGTACCCTTCCATACGGAGAAGAGTTTTCAAGAGAGAAACCATGGTTGGATCATCTTCGGCGAGAAGTACTTTTGCCATTTGACTTTGCTTTCTTTGATGTGGTTTTCTTTTTTGAATCTTGTTTTGCAGCCGCCGATTTACGTTTCGCTTCTAACGCCGAGTCGAGAACTTCATCCACGGTCTCCACAAACACAAACTTCATATTTTTCTTGACTTCTTCAGGAACGTCATCCAGATCCTGTTCATTGCGCTTTGGCAGGATCACTGTGCGCAAGCCATTGCGATGGGCAGCCAGCACCTTCTCCTTAACGCCGCCGATTGGCAGCACCTGACCCCGCAAGGTAATTTCACCAGTCATCCCCACCTTGGGCTTGACCTTGCGGCCGGAGATCAACGACACCAGTGAGGTTGCTATCGTCACGCCCGCGGAAGGACCATCCTTGGGCTGAGCACCGGAGGGAATATGTAGGTGAATATCGGACTTGTTGAAGAAATCGGTATCGAGCCCCAGTTGTTTGGCGCGGGATCGGACAAAGGAGAGAGCAGCGCGAGCCGATTCATTCATCACATTTCCGATGGAGCCGGTGACCTGAAAACCCTTCCCACCGGGCATACTGGTTGCTTCCACAAACAGCACATCGCCACCGTACGGCGTCCACGCCAGGCCGGGCACCACGCCCGGCATGGAGGTGCGTTGATTGAGTTCCTCAGTGCCCTGGAATATCGGATGGTCAAGATACTCTTCAACCAAAGCCGGAGTGATCTTTGCCTCCTCCAGCTTGCCTTCGGCGATACGTGTCGCAACCTTTCTGCAAACCGCCCCGATCTTCCGCTCCAGATTGCGGACACCCGCCTCACGCGTATACTCGCGGATGATCTTCCGCAGGGCATCCTCCGTGAAGGTCACTTCATTTTCGCGCAGGCTGTTTTCGCGGATCTGGCGTGGAATCAGATACCCGGTTGCAATAGCGATCTTTTCGCTCTCGGTGTAACCGGAGAGGAAGATAATTTCCATGCGGTCCCGCAGCGGACCAGGAATGGTCTCCAGCGTATTGGCAGTGGTAATGAAGAATACCTGCGAAAGGTCAAACGCCACTTCAATGTAATTATCGCGGAACTCCGTGTTTTGTTCCGGGTCGAGCACTTCCAGTAGCGCCGAAGCAGGGTCGCCGTGAAAGTCAAAGGTCAGCTTATCGATCTCGTCAAGCATAAAGACGGGATTTCTCGACTCGATACGGCGCAGAGCCTGCAGAATACGCCCGGGCATGGATCCAATGTAGGTTCGGCGATGACCACGGATCTCGGCTTCATCGCGAACGCCGCCCAGTGAAGCACGCACGAATTTACGCCCCATCGCCCGCGCAATGGACTGGCCCAAGGACGTTTTACCAACACCTGGAGGCCCCACAAAGCATAGGATCACCCCTTCCCTCTCACGCCGGATCTTATCTTCGGAGGGAACCTTTGTTTCATCTTTGCGATCGATGCGCAATTTGCGGATGGCCAGGAATTCTAGAATACGTTCCTTGACATCCTGCAAACCATAATGGTCTTTATCCAGAATTTCACGCGCGTGGCCAATGTCCAGGTTATCCTCGGTCCCTTTGGACCACGGCAGCGAAACGAGCCAATCCAGATAGCCTCGGATAACACCATACTCTGCAGCAGCGGTCGGCAGGCGGGATAAGCGCTCCAATTCACGCCGGGCCTGTTTCTCGGCTTCTTCCGGCATATTGGCTTCATCGATCTTTCGACGGAACTCTTCCGCCTCGGCCGCCTGCTCATCGCGTTCGCCCAGTTCTTTTTGGATGGCCTTCATCTGCTCACGCAGGAAGTACTCCCGCTGTACCTTTTCGATCTCGCCGCGCGCCTCATTCTGGATCTTTTGTCCCAACTGCAAGACTTCGGCTTCGCGCACGAGCAGGCCGATCAATTTTTTAAGCTTCTCGGCAACCGAGTCGATCCCGAGAATCTCCTGCGAATCCTTGATATCCATGCGCTGGAAATTCGCGATGGTGTAGGCCGTCTGCAACGGGTCTTCGACAGAGGTTATCGATCCTGCCAGCTCTTCTGGGAAGGAGGGGATCATCTGAGTGATCTGTTGGAACTGATCGCGCGCGTTACGCGCCAGTGCATCGATCTCCAGTCCCTCTTCCACCAGTTCGGGAGCTAGCTCGATCTTTGCCTTGAGATAGGGCTCTTCGGCGACGAATTCCCCCAGCCGGAACCGGTCCATGCCTTGGACCAGCAGGCGCAGCGTCCCATCGGGGGCGCGCAACAGGCGGTGAACAACCGCCACAGTTCCGACGCGATACAGGTCATTGGGCCCGGGTGATTCGAGCTCCGGGTTGATGGCTGCCACTAAACCCACGAGCTTATCGCCGCCAACAACTTCGTCGACCAGCTTGATGGACCGGGGCTGGCCGACCGTCAGGGGGACAGCTGTTTGTGGATACACAACCACACCGCGCAGCGGCAGGATGGGAAGAACTTCCGGGTATTTGGCTGAAGTGGACATTTGGGATGGATCTGACTCAGATGAGTTCGAATCTTTCTTTTGAAATCGAGAAAGTACAGACGGCATGATCAGGGATAGGAGTTCATTGTCGTCTTCATCGTTCCACTGAAGAAGGTCATGTAGACTGGTTTGCCATCGTGAAGCGGGCATTATTGTTATTCAACCTTATCTTTCTTGGCATTGGTTTTCGGAAGCACGAGCATGAGGAACCCGTCTTTATATTCAGCGGTCGCTTTTTCCATATCGACTGTCACCGGCACTTCAAGGGCGAGCTGGAACCTGCCAAAGCGTATCTCCATTTGATGATAGGCCCGTCTCTCGCTACGGTCGGGACGATAGCCGCTTATCATCAAAATATTGTTCTCAAAGGCTATATCAAAATCCTCGTCCCGCATGCCGGCGATTTCTACTTTGATTACATAATTCTCGTCGGTCTCGTATACATCGGTGGGCGGGCTCCATACACTCGAGCGCACATGCCAACTGACCGTCTGCAGAATTTCCCGTCTCGTCTCAGTCAACGCAGAAAATGATTTACGCACTATGGCAGGCATTAAAACGTTCTCCTTTCTACCTTCGAATCAAAAGGCAGAAAAGCCAGCGCCCCTGGCGGGATTCGAACCCACAACCAACAGCTTAGAAGAATCGAGGCGCAGTCTTCTTCTTGAATTTTACTTCCAATCAATCTATTTCGTAGGGAATTTTGCAGCTAAAACGTACAATCTGTTCAATAATTCCGATGCCATTGAGCGTGTCTGTCCTACTATTGTCCTACTATTTCATCCATCGCATCAGCAGCTACACTACTCATCGGGTTAATGATATGAGAATAAGTGTTTAGCGTCAATGTTACAGTAGAGTGTCCCAGCAATTCAGACACAATTTTTGGGTGGACATTCTTTTCGAGAAGCAGCGATGCGGTTGTGTGTCTCAAGTCGTGGAATCGAATATTTGGAAGACCAATACTCGTCAGTTTTTGCTTGAAATGTCTTAGCATATTTCTAGGCGAAATAGGAGTTCCGATATTTGTGGTGAATACCAGACCAGTTTCCTTCCAGGCAGGACTTTGGGCAAGCGCCGCTCTTCGCGTAAGGTGATCCTTCAAAGCTTCACGGACAAACTCAGGGAGCCTGATCAAGCGGCGGCTCCTTTCCGTCTTAGGTTCCAAAATCAAGAGACCTTTCCCTGGAAGAAACTGAAGAGTCTGGATGACCATCAGATTGCCTTTGTCGATGTCGAGCGCCTTGACCGGAAGACCAAGAATCTCGCCCTTCCGCATTCCTGTGCAAGCAAGATAGTAAAGTGCAGCCCATCGATCATCTTTCAACGAGTCGAGAAAGCGTCTCAGTTCGTCAGAAGTCCAAGTCGAAGGAATTTTAAACTTTACAGAAGGAGGGCTAGCCATGTCAGTTGGATTCTTTGGAAGAAGTCCCCACTTCACTGCTTTGTTCAGAGCCCTTCGAAGGATTCCGTGTATCATTTCTACTGACCGATTGGACAGCCCAGCATCAAGCTTTTTAGAATAGAGCAGATTTAAATGATCGGCACGCAGTTGAGAAAGTCTTAATTTCCCGATTTCTGGATTTATGTG
>DATHTL010000047.1:0-17168 GCA_035463255.1 Anaerolineales bacterium
TTGATGGAACAATCAGATGACACAATAGAAGAAATTTTAACTTTGGAAAACCAAATAGAACTTATGGCAGGCCGAGCACAGGCTCTCTTTGACTTTTTGTTGAAACACAGGAGATTACTGGAGTATATTTCCATTGGGGTATAAATCTGGTATACGGGTATAAATTTCGCCCCGCCTGGAATGTATCTCAATAGCGCCTTGCATAACTCCCTATAAAACAAGGTGTGCCGCCCCTCATTGATTTGAGGAGCGGCATTTTCATTTGCTGAAAGCGCGGATGTGCTCAAGATCACTTCTGCAGCACTTTGAACAAGGCTGACACTTCCTCACGTCCATAGCCCGCAGCCATTGCCTCCTGAAATAGGCGCGCGGCCAGCTTGGGGAACTCGGCGTCGATGTGACTGTCCTGGGCATGTTGGGCGATCTGTTTTATGGCGCCGGCCCAAAGCTCCAACGGAGCAGAAGTGTCTTGATAATTTCCCGACCGGATATTTTCGCACAACCACTTTTCGTAGTTCTGCCCCTGTTCACCCAGCAAAGTAATGTACTCTTCCAGCAGAATGCCTTCAGCCTGGCAAATTTGCACGCTATGAAACAGGGACAAAAACATCCCGTAATAATGCATGATAAACACCATTTCCCAGGCAGAAGCTAAGCCGATTGACTCCCCCTTGTAATCCAGATTGTTAGCCAGTACTCGCAAGGTCGGCTCCGCTTTTTGAAATACAGCTTCTCTGCCCGCGACCAGGATGTGTGCACTGGGTGTTCCGATCGAACTCGGGCTTCCGGTAATGGCACAATCGAGATATTCGGCTCCATGCTCATGCGCCCATGTTTCGCTTGCCCGGGCATCCTGCGGGGAGCCAGTGGTGAACTGAACCAGCATTTTCCCCGGGAGATTTGCCGCAGCTTCATCAAGAATATGATTTGCCGCCGCGTAGTTCGTCACACACATCATGATGATCGGGCTTGCCGCGACGGCTGCGGCTGCGCTCGGAGCCAGCACCGCGCCTTTATCCACCAGGGGTGCAGCTTTCCCCGGGCTGCGGTTCCACACAGTGACCGCGCGCCCCTGCGGAGCGTCCAGCAATACGCGTGCTAAGGCCGAACCCATGTTTCCCAAACCGATCACTGTGACTTCGCTCATACTATCACCTCCGCGTGACTACAGATCACTCGCCCAGCAATGTGCAACATCGTTCCCAAGTGGATTGCGATGAGTTCAGGCCGATCTGAATAGATCGGCCTGAACTCAGTCTACTTGCTTTTGATGCGGTTTACAAACCTATCTATCCTCTCACTCTACGGCTCGAGGATCCAGCCGCTGAGCGCGAACGGCCCGGAGTGACCATTGCGATAGGCTTCCCAGTGCCCTATCAGTCCTTCGTAGGCGCCGCTCCCATGAGCTACACCGCGGTAGAAGTACTCACCATCTGCGGTAATCTCGCTGGTAAAGGTGCCATCCCACGTCCCGCCCCTGTTTACAATCTGGAAGGTGCCCCACAGGTTACCCGCCAGGCCAAGCTCGGAAGAAGGCGCGGGTCTGAAATTACCGTTACTGACGATCGTCTCTTCGCCGGTGACACGCGCATCCGAGTTGACATCGTAATAGACCTCAACGATCCCGCGCGCAAGAACGTTGCCGCTGGGAAGAAACGTCCACTCGCCCGCATTGAGCGTCCCACCGAAATCCGATGTGCCCGTGAATGTTGTCCTTTGAGCGCCCGCCAACGCCGGGGAAACACTGAGCAGGACAGCCACCAGAGCCAACACGAGCATGGATACGTACTTATAATGTTTCATTTTTTTCTCCTTTTGAAAATCTGAATTGATCTCAGTCTAGCATCTGGCCTATCCTAAAACTTGCCATAATTCCCCAAAAATTCCCCGGTACACTCCTCTCCAAGTTATACTTGACTCAAGTTGCTACCCTGTTAGAACTGACCGCAGAGTCGCAGAGAACGCAGAGAAAACCTGAAAAAAGCTCAGTGCACTCGGCGTCTCCGCGGTTCCAAATCCTGTTTTGCTTCTTTGTTTTGCCAAAAGTGGCAGCTTGAGTTACTTATTGCAAGGAAAAACTCTGAGTAAACCAGCCGTTTCACCGGAAAAATTTTCCACCTTTGGTGACCTGCTCAAATACCTGCGCAAACGGGAGGAATTCACCCAGCGCGAGTTCGCCCTTCTGGTGGGATACAGCGATACGCAAATCAGTCGTCTCGAACAAAATCAACGCGTGCCCGATGGCGCAACGCTCAAGGCTTTGTTCGTACCGGCCCTGCACCTCGAGCATGAGCCGCAGTGGGTGGAGCGCTTGTTGGAACTTGCCAGACAGGCGCGCCTGGGAGAGTCCCCTGAAAAAACGACGGTCAGGGCGAACAACCTGCCGGCGTTCCTCACCACCTTCATCGGGCGCGAAAAAGAACAGGCAGAGATCCTTCAGCTGATAAGCCAGCATCGTCTGGTGACGCTGACCGGCTCGGGCGGGGTTGGCAAAACCCGTATCTCGTTCAAAGTGGGCGGGCAGGTTCTGGATGAGTATGCCAGCGGTGTCTGGCTGGTGGAATTGGCGCCTCTTAGCGACCCCGAGCTATTGCCGCAAACGGTCGCATCCGTGTTTGGGATCCTCACCCAGGCCACTCGTTCACATACCGACTTGCTGATCGACTTCCTGCGTCCAAAAACGGCGCTGCTGATCCTCGATAACTGCGAACATCTTCTGGATGCCAGTGCACACATAGCCGATAGGCTCCTGAAGCATTGTCCCAACCTAAAAATCCTGGCCACCAGCCGTGAAGCACTTGGTATTCTGGGCGAGATCGTGTACCACATGCCATCCTTGCGCTTACCCGATATTCAGCAAACGCTCGAACATTTCAGGGAGTATGAATCCGTGCGCCTGTTCGAAGAGCGTGCTCAGCTTGCCCAATCCGATTTCAAATTGACGATGGAGAACGCCTCGTCCGTCGTCCAGATCTGCTCCCGTCTCGATGGCATTCCCCTGGCGATCGAATTAGCCGCAGCGCGCGTCAATATGTTTTCCACAACACAGATCGCGAGCCGCCTCGATGACCGTTTCAACCTGCTCACAGGCGGTAGTCGCACTGCCCTGCCGCGCCAGCAGACTCTCCGCGCTTCCATCGATTGGAGCTGGAACTTAATGGCGGACCCCGAGCGGACGCTGTTGCGGCGTCTGACCGTCTTTGCAGGCGGCTGGACTCTGGAAGCCGCCGAATCCGTTTGTAGGTCCGGAGGCGGAATCGAATCGCAAGAAGTGCCCGAGTTAATGACCCAACTGGTGGCAAAGTCCTTGGTGATCGCAAACCGTCAGCCGGGGCGTGAGCGGCGTTTCCACCTGCATGAAACCATCCGCCAATATGCGCAAGAAAAACTCATTGAAGCGGGGGAGCAGGAAAACATCCGCCGTCAGCATCTGAAATACTTTCTCGATCTTTCCGGGCTGGCTGAACCCGCCTTGCGTGGTCCTCACCAAATGGAATGGTATAACCGCTTGACCGATGAGCGTGATAACCTTCGTGCTGCACTCGAACATGCAGCCGGGTCGGCTGCATCCAGATCGGACCTGGAAGCTGGATTACTTCTATCGGCAAGATTGATCGACTATTGGATAGATTTCGACTTGCGCGAAGGGTTGCGCTGGAGCACGGAATTGATCCAAAACCCCGGGTCGCAAACGTTTCCCCAGGCACGCGCAAGAGCCTTAATAGCGCAAGGATATATTCTATGGGAGATGCAGCAGTTCGAAGCCGTCCGTTCCATTGCAGAGGAATGCCTGGCGCTATTCCATAGTTATGGCGACCAGCAGGGCGAATATGATGCCTTGATATTAATGGGGAACGTATCGCAGTTCGCGGCAGGCATGGAGCAAAGAGTGGAGTTTCATCGACAGGCGCTTGCTTTGGCTCGATCCATGGGTGATGTCTTGAGGCAGGCATTCGCACTTTACATGCTGGGTCGGGATCAGCGCGATCCCCGTAGGGGCCGCGAGCAATGGGAGGAAGCGATCGTGCTTTTTCGCCAGATCGGCGATTGGCGATTCCTGGCACAAACTCTTGGCATTTTGGGCTCCACAGTCTTATCGAATGGCGATCTCGAGTCGGCTGAAAAGTGTCTGGATGAAGCCTATGAGGTAAATCAGCAAATCAATAACATTGAAATCGAGTTTGTCTTGACCGGCAAAGGCATCTTATACATGCTGCGCGGCGAGTATGACCAGGCACGAGCATTCCTGCAGAAGAATATAAAGAATCATGAAAAGACGGGAAACCGAATGGGGGTTCTGTGGGGGCATGCTCGTCTGGGATATGTTGCCCTGCGCGAGGGCAGCGTGGCAGAAGCGCATCAAATCCTTGTCGATGTTCTTGAAAACTTCCATGCAGATCAAAACAAGAACGGACTCGCTTTCGTAGTAGATAAGCTGGCAAGTCTGTACGCTGTTATCAATAAACCCGAATTAGCCGCACATTTGATCGGCTGGTCAGACGCGAACCGCAAGCAAATTGGTGACCCGCGTCCCCGCATCGAGCAGGCTGATCTGGATCGAGATATTGCCTCGATCAAAGCAAAGATTGGTTCCTCTACATTCGAAACTGCTTACGCTTCCGGGCAGGATATGACGCTCGATGAAGCCGTTGCGCTGGCATTGGACGAAAGAAAACAGGCATAACCATCTGCCGATTTGATTTCGTCAGGTGAGTTTTCATCTTCGCACAAAGATCTGCTCTGCGCGGCATATATCAAATATACGAGTATAATTTCCGGCCCGCGTCGTAAACGCGCCACAAACCAGCTTTTGTGAAAACAGGTAGACACTACGCGTATTCCGCCTGTTTGTTTATTAATAACAAACTGCGCTGTAACCGCCACCCCCCTCACCGACCAAGCCATCCTGATCATCACCCAGCATTATCTTGAGCAAAGCGGGCTCATCCGTCGCTCTGTTTAACGATAGAATCACAGAGTGAACCAAAACAAGGAGAAATCATCTGATGCTCCAAACGATAACCATGGCGTGCGAGGCGATAGCCGCATGAGCACCGCCTGGACTAGACCCACTAAATACATAGTCGGGGTCGGCCTGGTACTGCTGGGGATCTTCGTGCTGTACCTGAGCCGTTCGATCATTCCCCTGTTGATCATCGCCGCGCTCATCGCCGTCATCGTGCGTCCTGCGATTGTCTGGCTGCACGAGGGGTTTGGCTTGCCGCGCGGGGTTGCGGTCGCAATCATGTATCTGATTCTGGTTGTCCTCGTGCCGCTGGCGCTGGTGCTCGTTGTTCCAATGATCGTCAGCGCGCTGGAATACGTACTGAGCCTTGATTATGCAAGCCTGCTCCAACGCGGGACGGCGTGGCTGCGCGACACGCTGACGGGGCTCAAAGAGGCGCAGCTTCCGGTGCCTGCGCTCGACGCCTACGTGGACCAGACCGCCGACACGCTGCTCGCGGCGCTCCAGGACGCAACGCCAACCGAGGCGCAAGCGCCGTCGGCCTCCACGATCCTCCAATCGTTGGGCGCAGCACTGACGACAACCTTTGGCGCCGCAGCCAGCCTGATCGGCAGCGTGTTCACATCCCTCCTGCTGTTCATCTTTATCTTCCTGGCGTCGATCTACATCAGCCTGAAGGCGCATACCTATCCTGAGGCGTTCCTGCGCCTGGCGCCGCCCGCCTACCGGGCGGAGATGGCTATATTGCTGAGGCGGATCATGCGACTGTGGAATTCGTTTTTCCGCGGACAGATCACACTGATGCTGGTGATCGGCGTGATCAGCTGGCTGGGGCTCTCTCTGCTCGGCGTGCCCGGTGCGCTGGGCCTGGGAATTATCGCCGGCTTGCTTGAGCTCATCCCGAACCTCGGCCCGATTATTGCGACGATCCCGGCCGTGATTGTGGCGCTGCTGCAAGGGTCGACCTCTCTCGCTGTCAGCCCTCTGGTCCTGGCCTTGCTGGTGCTTCTTTTCTATGTGCTCCTGCAACAACTGGAAAATAGTGTGATCGTCCCGCGCGTCCTGGGGGATGCCGTCGATCTGCCCCCGCTCGTCGTGATGACGGGCGTGCTGGTCGGCGGTACAACAGCCGGCATCCTCGGGGCGCTACTGGCAACGCCGGTGATCGGCACCGGGCGCGAAATCGTGCGCTACCTCTACCGCAAAATACTGGAACAGGACCCGTTCCCGCCCGAGGAACAGCCGAAGCTGGTGAAGGCCCCTAGGGTAGGGCTGCTCCAACGGCTGCGCGCCTGGAGACTGAGGACCTCCACAGCCGTCACTCAGCGTCCTGTTCCCTCAACAGCTTCCGAGGATGTAGCTGATCCCCCGGCTGAAGGAGAAAATAATAAAGACTAACTACAGATGAACAGCTCACCCTTATAGCCGGTGAGAACCTGCCCCGCGGGGTATCAATCTGGTATACGAGTACCAGTTCCATCCTGCCGTAGCGCAAGAGACGTTTGTATCGCCGCATAGGAATAGGCACAACGGCTCCCCGAACTCTTGGAGATCGGGGAGCTTTATTACTTCTGTAAATGGAGAGCCGCATGGTGGTGACTCTGTACGATCCAACTGCGTTATTGGATGTGACTTTTTTGTGGTAAATTAAATACCTTGAACAATAAGGAGAACATTGCATGGCCACAGATGAGTCTAGTCAAAATTCCCCGAGCAAACGGGTTGTGATCATCAAGAACGGTCCTTACGTTATTGAGGGTGGCGTGCCGTTGGTCAGCAAAACACAGGTGGTTTCTGAGCATGGCGAGCCGCTGACCTGGAGAAAGGACGGCGAGATTTCTGTCGGTCCGGGAGAATATCGCCTCTGTCGCTGCGGCCAGTCAAGCAATAAACCCTTTTGTGACGACACCCATCTGAAAATAGATTTTGACGGCACAGAGGACGCCGACACAGCGATGAGCGACACGCGCAAATCGACAATCCCGCGCGGCACGGGCATCATCGTCGAAAAGGATTCCTCCCTGTGCATGCTATCTGGCTTTTGTGAGTTCAGCGATGTCGGGCTGGGCCGGCTGATGACCGCCACGCAGGACACCAAAATGCGTGCACTGGTGATGGCGATGATTGAGCGTTGTCCGTCTGGAGCATTGACCTATCGCATCGAAGCCGATGGACCGGAGATCGAACCGGATCTGCCCCCACAGATTGCGGTCACGACCGAAATCACGTCGCATGGTCCCATTGCCGGGCCGCTCTGGGTGACGGGCAATATCTCTATCGAGCGCTCCGATGGGCAACCATTCAGGACTCGCAATCGTGTTACACTCTGCAACTGCGGGCATTCGTGCAACAAGCCGCTCTGCGATGGGACACATCGAGACATGGCGCAGCGTGAGGCGTGGCGTCGCCGGCGCGCTGGACTGTAGTCATAAATGAGTCTGTAAGGCAAGAATAGTAAAAACTCCCCGTGCTCTTAAGCCGGGGAGTTTTTATTGCATCAAGCAGGGATGCATGGAATGCTTTTCACCGAATTGAGTCTGACCGGCAATTTCAGTCCTAACAGTCTGTAGGCAAAGTCAACCGATAGTCCACCGGGTTTACATACGCATCGCCATGGGGAGAATGAACAAGTACACGTTCATGATGGTGAGAACTACGATTAAAACAGCATACGGCGTAAAGGTTCTCCAAACCAGTGTGCCCGAATGGTTGTTCTTGGCTACACGGTAAGCAGTATAAAGGGACCCAATAAAGCCGAGGGCGATCAAGCCATACTGCAGTAACTGGATGGTTTCCATGCTCACCAGGGCGGGAGATGCGCCGTGCACTTCCTGACCAAACAGCGCAATCGCTGTGTAGAAGATAGACTTGCCTTCTGCCAACAGGTGGAAGAGATTGTGTGCTATGTGACCGGCTACATCCAGCGCGATGATGGCGTACCCAAAGCGAGTGAAATTCTCAATCAGGCTGCTCTTGTTGGACTTTCCTGCAACCCAGGAAGTCAAGCCCAGCATCGCCACAGGGATGATAATGGCAATCGCAAAAGTAATGCTGAACGTAACGGCATAGTTTGTTGTACCAACTGCCAGTTCCAACCACTTGAGCATGGAGCCCCATACTTCCAGCATGGTCACGTTCTGCACGAAGACAATACCCATGATGACAGCGGAAAGAAAGGCCTCTTCAATCTTGGGCTTGCGGATGAACCAGAGTTCCTTCGTAGGCTTACGGATGGTCAACTGGATCGAATCGTTCGGACAGTTCTTGATACAATCCGCACAAATAACACAGTTGGCGTTGGATGTCATTGTTTTAGGAAATTCAAATAACGGACAACCAGGTGCTTTTTCCGTGCCTTTGAAACAAGAGGCAGATGTACATTTCGCGCAGATCTCAGGCGTACCGCGCAGTGCCAGCATACCCGTGCGGGCATAGTTACCTGATAGCCCGCCCAAGAAGCAAACGTACCGGCAGAAGGTGCGGCGCTCGAAAAACGAACCAGAGGCGATCACACCGGTGGTAAGCATAAGCATAAGCACCCCGGAGCCAAAGGGGTTCTCTACGACGCCCCAAACATGATCACTCCATGTGATAAATATAAAAAGCGCATCAATAATCCAGATGCCATATTTTTTCAAGAATCTCGGTACCGGGCGTTTGTTCCCAACAAATTTCTGAATCAGATCGTTAACTGTGGCGAACGGGCAGATCGCACACCAGAAGCGGCCAAGGAACAAAAAGATGATTGGGATGAGCGGCCACCATAATACCCAGGTGAGAGCTGTCCCCAGGTTGTCATGTGCCGACTCGGGCCCAAGCAGCAATTGGAACATGATTAACATGAAGAGTAGCAGAGTCGGCCACTGGAGAATGCCAGGAAACCATTTGCTGCGCATGAGCCGATCAATGGCGCTGATCTTAAGCAGGTTTCCGCCTGCAAAAATGCTCTTATTTTGAGGTTGGAGTTGTGTGCTCATATTATTGTTGACCTTTCATCAGTCTGGCTTGTCGTTTCATCATGCCTGCAGATGTGATTAACACGACGTTGATTATCACAAAACTCCACAGCACAACTGTTTTGGAAAGTACTTCTGGAATTTCAACGACGAAATCCGCTTGAAGTATTTCGCCATTTGCATGAAACATGACATTTACTTCATGCGTGCCAGATGATTCAAGGTGCGCTTCCACAACGTAAATCCCATCCTCACCCAATTCGCTTAATGAGAGTAAGTTTGTCTCCTCGTGCGCCGGCATGTCGTGTGTTTCCACGGCTGTCTCATCCATCTCCATACCGGGCATCGATGAATGCCCCTGCTCAACACCATGCCCCGCTGTAGCTTCCGGGGCGCCATGGACCTCTTCTGACACCGCGTGCTCCGTCGATTTTGGTCGGATCAAGATTTCTACATCGGCATTGCTTACGGGTAAACCAGTATCGTCCACAATGGAAACAATAATGGTATTCTGCCCTTTTTTCCAATCTTTCTCGCTGGCCAGGGTAACGTGATATCCATTCACTTCTATTGCCAGCGCGTGCTCTCCATCCTCCCCATCGGCAAGCACGGCAGAGGAACCGCTGAAAGCGATGGCAAGCGTAAATAGCAAAGTTATCGTGATCTGAAAAAAACGATTCATTGATCCCCTCCAGAGCCAAGTATGTGAATATGCATCGTTGTGCCTCCATTAAGATTTACGGATGCAGTATGTTAGCAAAATTAATTGATATTGCTCACCGCCATGTTGCCGTGAATATCCCAAGCTATCTTGCTTATGATGAAAATCACCCAGTCAATATGACTGGGTGATTGTTTGGAAGCGTAATTTTCAGCAGGCCGATGACTGATAATGTCGCTCCCTGGTCTCACCTGGAATGTCAGGATCTACATCCAGGTCGATTAAAGCTCTGGAGCCGGTTTTTATCGTTTCGAAAGGCCGGAAGCATCTTCCAATCGTACAGATAAGCGGGTTCCCTGGCCCGCCTCGCTCTGGATTTTAAGCCTAGCTCCGATTAAATCAGATCGCTCGCGGATTCCCAGCAGACCGAAGTGTCCACCCGCTGCAAAATCGGTGGGGCTTCCGGGTATGTCAAATCCCATGCCGTTATCAACAATTTCCATAACAATTTGGGCTGGATCAAAGTCGATTCTTAATTCTGCCCGGGTGGCCTTGGAATGTTTGACTACATTGTTGAGGGCCTCTTGAGCAATACGGTAGAGTGCCAGTTCCATTTCGTGCGAGAGGCGGCGCTCCTGACCTTCTTTTTGAAAATCTACTTGCACCTGACTGTTTTGACTCATTTCACGCGCCAACATTTCCAGCGCCGTGACCAGTCCTAAATCTTCAAGATAAATGGGTCGCAAAGCGCGTGTAAGACGGCGAAGGTTCGCAACAGTCTGCTCGGTGAGAGCTTCCAATTCCTCAAGAGATTGTTTACCAGACTGGTCTCTCACGGATCTTCTCGCCAATTGCACACGCTGTTTGAGGGCGATCACTGCCTGGATTGTGTCATCATGCAGTTCGCGTGCCAGGCGGTTTCTTTCTTCTTCCTGCGCCGAAGTGATCGCGGCAATGTAATGGTGCAATCCCTCCTGCGCGGCCTGCACCTTCTGTGACATCTCGGTCAATTCTAATTGCAGCTGCTGTACTTCCGAAATTCCTCCCACAGGTTCCTTGATGGCTTCAAAATCTCCCGACGCCAAAGCGGCGGCTTTAGATTCAAGTTTTTGAAGCGGTTGAACAATACGTGACGCTACAAACCACAAGGCAACCAACGCAAGGATAAACGCGGGGACAATCACCAGCGGTGCAATTTGCGTAAGTTGCAGGGACGGACTTATCACCATTTCCCACTCTTCCTCCGTAATTAACGCCCAGCCTGTGGGTGTGATTGAACTATAAGCCACCACATGTTCAACATCACCCTGCTTCACAAAGGTGGCTCCACTCTGGCCACGCAGCGCTTCGCTTACCCCTGGATGATCACCAGAGATGCTTTCCATTGCGAGAGGTCCGCTGGAGAACAAAATCTGATTTGAGGCATCAAGAAGAAAAATTGTTACATGTGTGCTGTCAGGATAGGATGTGGAGATTGTCTCTTTTGCGAGAGACTCGGGAGAAAAGGCCCCTGCAACAATCAAGTTTCGAGTCGAGATCACACGCGACACAATGACCAAGAGTCTTTTCGAGCGTGGATCAAAGAATGGAGCTGAGAAAACAGGTTCGTGGTCAGAAACGGATGCAAGGGAGATATTCTTTTGTGCGACCCACTCCCAAAGCTCCGCTGGACCTTTACTTGTGAGGACTCTTCGATCAATATCAAGATAGGCGAATCCGGCGTCAAAGTCGGAGGTGAGCTCGTCGGATGTCGGAATTGAAGTAGTGTCATCCGATAGTGCAGCAAGGGAGGCCAGATGGGAGATGTTAGCCGCAAGATGGTGAAGCTCAGAAGCAAGTGCCGCTGCCGCTGCTTGTACGGCGCGTTCATCGCGTTCGCCGACGAGGGCGCGCATGTCCTGCTGATGAAGCGAAACGCTCCCAAAAGCGATCAGGAGCAAAAGGAGTGTGAGCGGCAAGACCGTAATGGCAAGCAATTGTACAGTCAGGCCGCGCAGAATCGATGCGCGTGGCTTTTTCATTCGTCCAAGACATTCCCCGCAGTCTGTGGGATCAAGCCTAAAGAAACGGCGCGCATGACCGCTTCAGTCCGACTGTTGGCTTGCAGCTTGGCAAAGACGTGCGCGAGGTGTCCCTGAACAGTGCGGTCACTGATCTTCAATTGCAATCCAATGGCTTTGTTCGTGTATCCTTTTGCAGCAAGCTTTAATACATCAAGCTCACGGTCTGTCAACGGGTCAAGAACCCGCTTTTCATGACCTTTAAATATATTGGACATTAACTTGCGCGTGATATTTGGGTCAAGGGTAGATTTCCCCTCATGCACGTCGCGTACTGCTTGAATTAATTCATCCGCCTGACCTGTTTTGAGAACATATCCATTAGCGCCCGCCTGCAGGACAGCTATCACGTAAGGATCATCATCGTAAGCCGTAAGAATAAGCACCCCTACTCCAGGCAGATGTGATCGCACCCAACGGGTGACCTCGATGCCACTGGCTTTGGGCATCTGAATATCAAGTACAGCCACATCAGGTTTATGTTGTTGGATGAGTGCCTGTGCCTCCTCACCATCTCCGGCCTCGGCAATGACATCGAGATCGTTCGCGCTCTCCAGTAGTTGACGCACACCTGCACGGACGAGGTGGTGATCATCTGCCAGCACGATCCGGATTTTCCTTTTGGATGTGTTCGGTGATTTTGGCATAACTTTATTTACTCTCTGATTGATGAGAGCCTAGCATTTGGTAAATGTGAGGAAAGGCCAGCCAGACCAATCCAAGACCAGCCACAAGTCCAGTAACGAATCGCATAAAGGAATTGAATGAACCGAGTGCATCGCCTGCGTAAAATGCAGCAGGCAAAGAATAATTTGTCCAGACTGCCAACCATACATTTGTATCACGGAATCCCTGCCCAATGCCAGCCAGATCACTGATTGCATGAGTTCCACCATCCATCAGGATTGGGAGCAATAAAAGTACAACTCCCCACCACGCAAGTGGCTTCAACTTACGGCGAAATGGAAACCAGATCACAGCAAATACCCAGACGCTGGTGTAAAACGAAATCATTCTGTCAGACCAGGCGATCTTCCAGCCCATAGTTTCATTCCCAACAAATTGACGAAGGATCAGGGGATTAACTGTAACATGCCAGGCGGCTTGAATTTCGCTCAGTGAATACATGCTTTTTTCACCAAAGAAAAATAAGGATCGCCCCGGCAATTGATGGCAGAAAAAGAAGTACACAAAATAGATGATATTTCCCGCGTCTGTCCAACCCATTTCCATGAAGACAGGCGCGAGAAAAGGAGTAAACACCCATAGGCCATATAGGATCAGAAAGGTTTCGAACCAGTGATCTCCAATCCACTGTACGATGAATCGTTTTGGCCTGGAAGGAATGTTCATGGTTATGACAGACATTGTTTTCCTTTATGGGGCGTTCAATTTCAAGGCTTTGGCTTGCTCCGGGTGGAAGAACTTAAGACACTGCAGATGACCCCCGGAGTTCACCACACCAGGCTATCAATCGAGTTCCAAGTATTGGCTCGACAAAAATATCTATTCAGTCTGTATAACAAAAACAAGTGCCTTTTCAAGTACCTGTTTGATTTCTGATGCTAACTCTATGTCAGGTTTTTGGCCCGGGCTCTCTGCAATGGCGAGCCAGGTCTTTTCATCATAACCGTGCAGAATTAGAGTTACCGGGTCTTCAAGTTTTCCATATACAAGCATGATAATCAGTTGGCAATCACATTCATCCACTCCATGATTTGGACAGGTGTATTGGTGTAAGCCAGCGCGGGCCGCATGCAAATCAAAAGTCTGCACAGGATGCAAGCCGGCCTCTTCTAGATATTTATGTGTCCACTGCGATGCCTCATCACAGGGTTGACCCAGGGCCAGGAATGAAGAAATACTCATACAAATCGCCTTGATGATGCCATTGTACAGACTCCTTCAGTACTTACTGAGGGCTACTTCACTTATTCCGATGCAGGCAAAATTGCCTACTGCTCTAGCTCTGCCCACCACAGGGTAGCATATTCCGCCCGCACATATGTGGCAGGCTTACGGAGCTGCGATTTTGTGTAATCAATTGTCTTACAATCAGCGGCAGGATAGGGGATTTTCATCAATTTTGGCCGGAGCTGGATTTCCATATAATCGCAGTGTTGAACTCAAATTTGCCGTAATTTCGAGACAAAATTGCTTTCCTGTTCTACTTGAAAAAGGATGACTATGACCGAAGTATCTTCACCTGTAAAACCGACCCCTGCAGTGACCGAGCGCAAAGGGCCACGCGGCGAAGTGCGGATTTTTGCAACATGGTGTAAGGGCTGTCACATCTGCGTAGAGTTCTGCCCGACGAATGTGCTGGCGATGCACCCGAACGGCAACCACCCGATTGTGGTCGCCGCGGAGAAATGCACCGCCTGTCATTTTTGTGACACGCACTGCCCTGATCTGGCGATTAGCGTTAAAAAGATTGAATAGCTTTCGAGGAGGTTACTTTGACGATTCGACTTATGCAAGGCAACGAGGCGATTGCGATGGGCGCGCTCGCCGCGGGCTGCCATTTTTATGCAGGGTATCCCATTACGCCTTCTACCGAGGTGGCAGAAGTGATGGCCCGCGAGCTTCCCAAAGTGGGAGGCAAGTTCATTCAAATGGAGGATGAAATTGCCAGCATGGCGGCCATCATTGGCGCGTCGGTGGGTGGACTCAAATCCATGACTGCCACCAGCGGGCCAGGTTTTTCGCTCATGCAGGAAAACATCGGGTACGCGGCAATGGCAGAGATCCCGTGTGTGATCGTGAATGTTCAGCGCCTCGGGCCCTCCACAGGGCAGCCAACCGCCGCGTCGCAGGGCGATGTGATGCAGGCGCGCTGGGGCACACATGGCGACCACCCGATCATCGCCCTCAGCCCCATCTCGGTGGCGCAATCGTTCGAGCTGGCGGTCAAGGCATTCAACCTTTCGGAGAAATACCGCACTCCGGTTATCTTGCTGACGGATGAGATCATCGGTCATATGCGCGAGCCCATTGAGCTCCCCGATTTTGACACCGTCGAGAAAGTGGAGCGTGTCGTAACAGATCACCCGTCTGCGTACAAAGCCTTTCGCAACGGACCCGGTGATGTACCGCCGATGGCAAATTTTGGAACCGGATACCGCTACCATATCACCGGACTCTTCCATGATGAGGTCGGCTTCCCCACCCAGCGCCTCGACGAGATCGAACCCTGGCTCGAACGCGTCAATAATAAGTTCAACAACGCGGATGACATCCTTCTCTATCAAACGGATTACCAGCCCGGTGCGCGCACGGCTATTTTGAGTTATGGCGCCTCGGCGCGCACCGCGCGCCACGCCATGAAACAACTGCGTGCAAAAGGGGAGAAAGTCAATTTGTTCACCGCGCAGACGATCTGGCCTTTTCCCGAAGCCGCGGTGCAGGAGCTGGCCGATTCGGTCGACCGGATCATCGTTCCAGAGATGAATCTCGGTCAATTGGCACTGGAGGTCGAGCGTGTGGCCGGCCGAAGAAAAGTTGTACGCGTCAATCGCGCCAACGGCGAGATGGTAACCCCCGATATGATCGTATCGGCGGCGGAGGCTTAACGATGGCAGACTATATTCTTTCTGCTCAGGATTTGGACACAAACGAAGGACAAATTCCGCGCGAGGATTGGTTCGAAGCGAGCGCAACGCTTCAGAACCTGCGGAAGAACAAACGCTTCCCAACCATCTGGTGCTCGGGATGCGGCATCGGCGTCGTGATGGGATCATTGATCCGCGCCATCGAAAGCCTCGGACTCGAAAACGATCAGGTGGCGCTGGTGGCGGGAATCGGGTGTACCGCCCGTATGCCCGTTTACATGGATTACAACACGCTACACACCACACATGGGCGCGCCCTGGCCTTTGCCACCGGCTTGAAGATCGCTCGCCCGGACATGAAGGTTATCGCCATCATGGGCGACGGCGATGCGCTGGCCATTGGAGGCAATCACTTCATCCACGCGGCGCGGCGCAATATCGGCATCACCGCGCTGGTGGTGAACAATTCTATCTACGGCATGACCGGCGGGCAATATAGCCCGACGACTCCTCTGGATATGCGCGCGACAACGGCCCCATATGGAAACGTCGAGCCGCCGTTCCCGATCTGCGATCTGGCAGCGGCAGCGGGAGCGACCTACGTGGCGCGCAGCACGGTCTATCACCCCTTGGAACTGGATAAGTATCTGGCGCAGGCGATTTCCAACGAAGGCTTCAGCCTCGTGGAGGCTGTCAGTTATTGTCACACCACGTTTGGCCGCATCAACAAACTGGGCACAGCGGCGGATATGATGCGAAAGCTCAAGGACAATAGTATCTCCAAATCCGCGTATGAACGTCTCAGTGATGAGGAACGCGGAGCCAGTACAAAGATTGTGCGTGGAGTCCTGCATACCAAGAACCGCCCGGAATATACAAAAGTCTATGACACACTCGTGGATCGCATCCATGAAGAAGCTATCCAGATGCGCAACTACGGAGGCAACTAATGGACAAGCGAACGGAAATCCGTCTGGCCGGCGAAGGGGGCCAGGGAATGATCCTGGCGGGCATCATCCTTGCTGAGGCCGCTGCGATCTACGATGGCAAACAAGCTACCCAGACCCAGAGCTATGGGCCCGAAGCGCGCGGCGGCGCGAGCCGCTCCGAAGTCGTCATCTCGGACGGTGAGATCGATCATCCCGAGGTTCTGTCTGCGGATGTTGTCGTTGCGCTGAGCCGGGAGGCGTACAAAAAATTCGCGAAGACCGTCCGCGTGGGCGGCCTGTTGATCGTGGATGAAGACCGAGTGGAAACATCTGCCGATTTCAACGGCATCAAAATCCCCATTGCGCGCATTGCACACGAGACCACCGGCCGAGCGATTACCGCGAATACTGTCGCGCTCGGTGTGCTGGTCGGGCTGACAAATCTTGTCTCCCGTGAAGCCATCGAAAAAGCCGTCACTGCTCGGGCACCGAAAGGCACCGAAGAGATGAACCGCAAGGCACTGCAGGCCGGGTTCGCCGCGGCCGAACAGGTGAGAGCCACTGTATAAGTTTTGCGATGTTAAATCGACTCCAGGAGGAGGCATCTGCTTTCTCCTGGAGTTTTTAATTCCCAAATGAGAAGATTAGAATCTCGCTCATGTTCCTCTGCTATGATGACGCCCCGGAGGAACGAGTTATGAATACGGAAACAATTGTAAGAACAGTCCCGGGGGTAAACACATGGGAAGCGTTGGTGGGGCTGAGCCGGACCGGTTTTCTCGATTACATCGGTGAGCTGTGGCAGCGGTATGGGGATGTATTTCAGATCAATATTTTCAACCGGCGCATGTTCGTGGCTATCCATCCCGATGCGGTCCGGCAGGTGAACGTGGAAAACCGCCAGAATTACGATAAACTGCAGAGCTACGATGTCGTGCGGAAGTTTATCCTCGGTGATGGACTGGTAGCCAGCAACGGAGACCTCTGGCGCCGGCAGCGCAAACTGATGGCGCCGTTTTACACCCCGAAAGGCGTGCAGGCTTAT
>DATHTL010000048.1:0-29047 GCA_035463255.1 Anaerolineales bacterium
TCCAATTATGATGGACATAGAAAAGGATGAGGGGGTCTACGTCGAGCCAAACGTCTGGATCGTGCACGAAGTCGGGTAGCGTATAATTGCGGGCATGAAGTTCCCCCGCCTGCTGGCGTTCGGAGCTATTTATTTCCTGCCTGCCTGCCAGCCAGCCGCATTTCCCATCGTGACGATCATCGATCAGCAGCAGATTCACACGCTACAGACAAACGAGCGTGTTCCATCTCATATCCTGAATGAAGCCGATATTGCGCTCAACCCTAACGACCGGCTGCTTCTCAATGGTCTCCCGGCGGCGTTGGATGAACCCGTTTCAGCATCTCCCACTACACTCCAGGTTCGCCGGGCGGTCCCAATCACAATCATCACGCCCGAAGGCAAGAAACAGATCCAGTCATCGGCATTCACTGTAGGGGAAGTCCTGCAAGAAGTATCGATTTGGTTACACGCAGAAGACGTCGTGGACCCACCGGTCGATACGTCGATCCAGGCTTCTACCGAAGAAGCGATTTCAACAATTACCATCTACCCCGCATCTGCCACTAATCTCACGGTCTCTTCCAACGGAAAAGCGCTTAGGATTCACTCTTCCGCGCAGACCGTTGGCGAAGCGCTGGCAGAGGCTGGGATGCCGCTCCTGGGTCTCGATTACAGTATTCCGGCGGAGAAGGAACCTCTCCCTGCCGATGGACAGATCCGCGTGGTACGGGTGAGCGAGTCGATGCAGCTGGCGCAGCAGCCCATCCCCTTTGAGAACGAGCTGCAAGCATCCGCCGATGTCCCGCTCGACCAGACCCAGATCCTGCAGCCGGGCGAACAGGGTTTGACGGTTCAGCGCATCCGCATCCGGTACGAAGATGGCAATGAGATCTCGCGCCTCACCGAGGCTGAGACTCTGGTGCGTCCGCCCAGGACGCGCCTCCTGGCGTACGGCACGAAGGTCGAGGTCCGAAGCACGGTTGTAGACGGCGTCAGCATCGAATACTGGCGCGCCGTCCAGATGTACGCCACCTCGTATTCCCCCTGTCGCTCCGGCGCGGACCGGTGTTATCCCGGCACTTCTAGCGGCAAGAGTCTGCGGAAGGGTATGGTCGCACTGCGACAAAGCTGGTATCTCAACATGCAGGGACAGCCGCTCTATATCCCCGGCTATGGCTATGCCACGGTAGAAGATGTCTGTGGAGGATGTGTGGGTAGGCCATGGATCGATCTCGGTTACAGCGATCATGACTTCGAGCCCTGGCACTCCTGGGTAACAGTTTATTTTCTCACGCCCGTGCCGCCAAACATCATCCATGTCCTGGAATAGCTCGCGTGGAGCGAGGACCAAACGCGTTGTCGGGGAATATCCCATTCCAGAAGGAAACGCTCCTGCACGCGCAGTGAAACCGATATGACCAGACTGCAAAGAGCCATCTTGTCCATTCTCACTGTTTCTGCTTGCGCAGTGCTGCTCCTCGCCGCCTGGCTCTGGCAGGGACGCTGGCAGCAGCCACTGGGACCCGCCCTCACGACAGCCACCCCTTTTACCCTGCCCGCCACCTGGACACCGGATCCCAGCACGCTACTGACCCAACGGGCGCCCACACGAGTGGTTCCCATCTTGCGGGCATCCCCCATTCCCACGGCAACACAGCCGGTCGGCGTGTGCGGCGCGCCCCCGGTGATGAACATCCTGGCGATCGGCGCCGATACGCGTGGGGATAATTACAATTACGGCCTGGCAGACGCGATCCGGCTGATCCGGGTTGACTTT
Organism: Anaerolineales bacterium; assembly: GCA_035463255.1. Taxonomy (GTDB): domain Bacteria; phylum Chloroflexota; class Anaerolineae; order Anaerolineales; family Villigracilaceae; genus Defluviilinea. The sequence continues at coordinate 1,760 of DATHTL010000048.1, forward strand.
GTCAATCCAAAGGTAACTGTCCTGGAATTTCCACGCGACCTGTGGGTGGAGATCCCCGATATCGCCGATGACCTCGACGGGCAGACCCACGAAAAGCTCAACCAGGCATATCTGTATGGGAATCCTGGCTTTGGATACACAGATGATCCGGCACAGGGTCCGGGCCTGCTTGCCCGCACCCTGACCCTGAACTTCGGGACGGACATCGATCATTATGCCGCCGTTAATATGCGAACCTTCGAGAAAATTGTCGACGCGGTGGGCGGCATCGAAGTCGCCCTGCCCGAAACCGTAGACGGCCGGACCCCGACCGACACCAGTCGACGCCTCTTCTTCCCTGCCGGAAGTCACCACCTCAATGGCACCCAGGCGCTCACGCTTGCTCGCATCCGCATCGCGGGAGGGTTTGCGCGCGCTGAAAACCAGAACCGTGTACTTTGTGCCTTGCGCGATAAGCTCACCAGTCCCAAGGTCGTGACCCAGATCCCGGATCTGATTCGCTCGTTCCAGGGCGCCATCCAGACGGATCTGAGCCCGCAACAACTGGGGCAGCTGGCATGCATCGGCACGAAGATTCCGTCCGGCAATATCGTTTTCGCCAGTTTCCCCACCGAGCACTTCAAGCAGATGCGGCAGTTCGACCCGGTGTTCGGAAAGAATGTTGCCGTGTTGGATGTTGATTTTACGATCCTGCGCACCTATGTCACACTATTCAACCAGGGCGCCTGGCCCACAACGCAGACGACCCTCTCAAGCGACCAGCCGGAAGCGAGCGCAATTTGTCCATAGACAAGATCCCGCCTCTCGATGCTGCCGCTCTGCTCAAGCGCCACGGCCTGCGCGCTCATAAGTCGCTGGGTCAAAATTTTCTTCAGGATCCGCAGGCGCTGGAAGAGATAATCATGGCAGCCGAGATTCAACCGGGCGACACGGTGCTCGAAATTGGTCCCGGGCTTGGCAGCCTGACGCGCTACCTGGCAGTTGTTTCGAAAGAGGTGGTTGCGGTAGAACTGGATGAAAATCTGCTCGCGCCCCTGAAGGCTGTCCTCTCCCCCTATCAGAATGTCCGCATCGTCCACGGTGATATCCTGAAGCTCCCGCTAAAAGAGCTGATTTCCGCAGACGAATATATCGTCGTGGCTAACATTCCTTATTACATTACATCGGCTGTCATTCGCCACCTGCTGGAAAATGAACTAAAACCCCGCCGGGTTGTACTTACGGTTCAAAAAGAGGTTGCTCAGCGAATCTGCGCCCGTCCTGGCGATATGAGCCTGCTGGCACTGAGTGTCCAAATCTATGGGGAGCCGCGTATCGTTACCTACATCCCCGCCGGGGCATTCTTCCCTCCACCTAAGGTCGACTCGGCGGTGCTGGCAGTAGAAATCTATCCTGCGCCGCTGATCGCAGCAGATACACTCGATACATTTTTCAAATTGATCAAGGCGGGCTTCGGTCAAAAACGAAAGACACTGCGCAATTCGCTATCGTCTGGCCTGCATATTTCCCCGGCACAGGCCTCGGACTTGCTGACACGCGCGGAGATCGATCCCCAGCGCCGCGCAGAAACATTAAGCATCCGGGAATGGGAATTGCTTTCCAGCATCTATGCTACTTGATGTTTTGTTCAGAGGAGCGAATCCGCCTGCGAAGATCCCGGTAATGCCACCAGACGTCCCAGATCCGCACGGCGGCCTCAAGCTGGATCTTTAGTGACATCTTGGATTCCCCCCAGCGCCGGTCAGCAAAATGGATAGGGACCTCTGTGATCCGGTACTTCATCAAATACGCCACGTATGCCATTTCGACAAGAAAGATGTATCCGTTCGAGCGAATGCGATCCAACGGCATTTTCTGCAAGGCGTCACGCCGCCACATGCGGTAACCTGTCGTTACATCGCGCAGCGGAAACGCCAGGATCGTGCGCGCATAGGTATTGCCAAAAGCAGAAAGAAACTTACGCCAGGCGGGCCAGCGCTCATCGAGCGAGCCGCCCTTTGTGTAGCGGGAGCCGATCACCACGTCACAGGATGTAATGCGCTGAGCCATTTCATTCAGGACCGCGGGGTCATGCGAAAAATCTGCGTCCATCTGGACGACCGCTTCTGCGCCCAGCTCGAATGCCCTGCGGAAGCCTTCAATATACGCGGAGCGCAGGCCCTTTTTACCGGAGCGGTGCAGCACAGACAATCTGCCATGATGCCGGGAAGATAAGTCATCGGCAATGGCGCCAGTGCCATCGGGGCTGTCATCGTCCACCACCAGCACAGCCAGATTCAGCGGCAGCGACAATAAAGCGGAGACCAGCTTTGGCAGGTTCTCCGCTTCGTTATAAGTTGGCAAAACGATTGTGATGTACATCAACGTTTGACAAGCAGGTCCTTCTTGAGCTGATCCACATTGGAAAAGCGCCCATACACGGAAGGAACTTCGGAGATATCGATCGAGAGGCGGTCTGCCTGTCTGGCAGCCTGCTCGCGGTCTTTGATGGGATAGAAATAATCAAGTGATTGCTCGAGCCGGGAACGGATGCGCTCCTGAAATGAGGACAAACTGGCTGGCTCGAGGACGACAACAAAATCTGTCGGGCTGATGTGGCCGAGGAAATCGTCCGGGGACCCCGTCTCCTTCATAGTGTTGTGGATCATGAGGCTGATGGCGCGCAACACATCGTCCGAGGCCACAAAGCCATACGCCTCCCGGAACGAGTCAAGGTGGCGGATACAGATATGAAGCAGCGCCCACCCGCTCTTGTGGATGACATCCGACAGGCGCTCCTCAACGAGGGGACCCTCCGGCAAGCCGCTGACGGGGTTGGTCAGCGATCCCTGGCTGACGCGCTTCAGGGCATTGCGGACGCGCAGGCGCAGCTCCTGCACGTCGAAGGGCTTTGTGATGTAATCATCCGCGCCGACTTCAAACCCTTGCAGGCGATCGAGCCGTTCTCGTTTTTCGGTGAGAAAAATAATCGGAATATCGTTGGTTCGCCGGTCGCTGCGAACGCGCCGGGCGACCTCAAAGCCGTCGATATCGGGCAGGCGGATATCCAGGATGATCAGGTCCGGCAATACGGTCTGAGCGGCGCGCACCCCATCCTCGCCCCAGTTGACCGTAAACACATCGTATCCCTGGACGCGAAAGTAGGCGTTCAGCATTTCGGCGACATCGAGGTCGTCTTCGACGATCAGGATCTTGGATTTGCTTTCCGCCACGTCTGACCCACCCGATCAGGAGATTGGTTCTTTTTGAATAATAAACTCACACACCGCATCGCCCACTGCCACGCACTTCGATTCATTCACGCGGAACTCATTGCCGCCGGAAACCCATTTGAGGGCTTCCTGCAATAAACCGGTGGCGATGTAGCAAACCGGCTTGTCCACATTGGTCCGCCCCCAGCAGACAGGGCACTTGTGGATCGTCCAGACGAACTCGGAATCTTTTTCTTCGACGGTGCTGTACTGATCGCTCAATTGAGAAAAGATCTTGGCAAATGCCGGCAGACCAATGCGAAGCTTGGACTGCAACGGCAGCACGACGAACGCCAGGTCTGCAGCGCCGGCCAGGGCGCCAAAATTCTTCAACGCGTCTGAGAACGTAGCCCGCCCGGCGCGCAGAGCCAGGCCGCGGCCGCCGCGCGGTCCATACATTTCCTCCAGTGCCACACCGATGGCAGAGAGCTCGGCAAAGTCGAAGCCTTTATCCAGGTTGTCTGGTGGATAATTTTCGATGTAATTGTTCAGCCCGCCTAGGTTCAGAATGGCGTTCAGTCCATTCCTACCCATTACTTCCTCCAACGATTTGATAATGATCAGTCCAAACTTGTTTGGGTAGTATAGACCGGTCTTTTGAACGGGGCTCATAAATGACTCCAGTTAAATCAGTCTTGCCAGGTCTTCCGCGGCGCGGCGCATATCTAAAAGGATCAGTCCAAGTTTTGCCTGTTCACGCGCCAGGGCGGTCAGTACGGCTTCTTCGCCTACCGACATGAGAACCACATATCCCTTGACCCCCTTCACGTACACTTGCTCCAGTGAGCCACGTCCGAGCTCTGTGGCGATACGCTCGCCCAGTGATAACATAGCTGCCGACATGGCTGATACCCGATCTTCTTCCACACCTTGAGGCAATGCCGATGCGATGCTGAGACCATCCACGCTGACTACGGCTGACGCCTCGATATCCGGGGAGGACGCCTGCAACTCGCGCAGACGGTCGACCATTTGTTGCGTACGTGACTTTGACAAGACAACCCTCCTGAATGGAGTTGATGGCGAGCAGATTTGTCAAACTGGGAAAATTACATTTGGATTGCAGAAGATAATTTAGCATAGGGAAGGTAAAGTGTCAAGCCAGCCTGTTCTAGAATTGGCTATGCGCTAACAAAAATGCAAAGCCGCCATGCTATAATCGCCAATCTGAAAAAGACCATGATAAGAAATCTCGTTCTATACTTTCTGATGACCATCCTGGTTGTTTTCCCAAATGGAAATGTGACAGCTCAGGAAGCCAGCCCTGACCTAGAACCGGACAGTGGCGCAGTCGTCTGCGCGCCCGGTGTCTACCTGGCTGAGCCCGGCGATTGCCTGCCACTCGGTCCGTCCACGTATATGACGGAAATGGCATCGATGGGGCTGACGTTCCCTCAGCGGGCATTGCCGGCGATCAAGCCTGATCCCACCCTCACAAATTTGCCCTATCTTTACTTCCGGCTGGACGAAGATGTTGTGCCCATAGTGAGCGGACCGGGCGGAGGCGAGACCGGGCAGGCGTTTCAACCGGGATTCGTTTATGTCTCTTATATTGATCGCGTGGAATCGGGCGGCGTGTATTACATGCTGCAGAATGGCGGGTGGATTCCAGGTAAAGGTTCGCGCATCGGCGAATATTCGCGCTTTCAGGGTCTCCAATTCAGGAAAACGCCGCCCAATGCGTTTGCGTGGCCGCTCCCGTTTTACACGAACAATATCCCTGTCTACCGGGCACCCAGCTATCGCGCGCCTCTTGCCGATCGAGTCATTTACCCATACGCCGAGGTGGTCCAGGTCTACGCAACTCATCACGCGGAAGGCGTGGACTGGAACTTAATTGGCCCGGACCAGTGGGTGGAAGCAAGGATCTTCGCCACCGTCACCCCCAAAACCACCCCGCCCGACGGCGTAACCACCGGCCGCTGGATCGATGTGGACCTGGCAGAGCAAACGCTGGCAGTCTATGATAATTACCAGCTCGTATTCGCGACCGTCATTGCGAGTGGACTCGAGCCATTCTGGACACGCCCTGGTCTATTCCAGATCTATCAAAAGAAAGAGACCGAGACCATGCGCAATAACGATCCCACGGACTATTACTATCTGGATAACGTTCCCTGGACAATGTATTTTGATGGCGCACGCGCATTACATGGCGCCTACTGGCGCACGCGCTTTGGGTATCCACAGTCCCACGGATGTGTAAATCTCTCCGTTGGCGACGCGCATTGGTTATATAACTGGGCACATGAGGGAGATTATGTGCATGTGCACGATCCTTCAGGTCTGACGCCAACCGATCCTGCGCTCTATCCGAGCTGGGCATATTGACACTTACTTATCCGCATGGTAAACTACTGCCCGCTTGTTAGGAAGAAAAAAGGTCCCGTGGTGTAGCGGCCTAACATGCGGCCCTGTCAAGGCCGAGATCGCGGGTTCGAATCCCGTCGGGACCGCCAGATATATAACAAAAAATCGACCCAAAAACGGGTCGATTTTTTGTAGTTTCGATAGGTTTTTGCAGAAAATTTAGAAACCTTTTCAGTTACGCTCCGCGGGTTCTATAAATGACGATTTTTCATGAAACCCGCGATCATGCTTCACATGTCATTGGAACGAAGAAGAAAGATCTATAAGGATAAAGAAGCCCTCGTCTATCGGCGAGGGTTTTCATTCATTTTGTTTTCGATTGGCGTTGTTTTAGGACCTGCCTGCCAATATCACGGACAGATCTCTTTGGGAGCAATTTCCTGCGACTGCGCGTGTAATCTCCCTTGCCAGCCTCATATTGCTGAATAAAGCGAATTGCCCCAGAAGGACCAAGTTCGCGCACGAGTGCATCAAACCCAATTGTACGAATTTCATAAAGAGTAAGATTTTCAGTTGTCATTTTAATACCTCTTCCAGCCACTTCACTGGATTCTCTACAACGAAAGAGAATACTTCTTTTTTCCGACTTGCAACCTTTTGGATGTTGTCATCCGTCGTAAGAAATACATCTACATTTGCTTGTTCAGCCGAAGCGAGGTGAATTGCATCATAACTATCAAAGCCGGATGCTTCCAGTTTTTCCGCTCGATTGAGAATCTTTTCTGTAATTTCAACCACTCGATGTGACTGTCCTGCTAGAAGCAATAATCTTTCTCTACGCTCGACGTCGACAGTTTGTTCGAGCTTCATACACCAAGACTTCACTACCGACCCACTCCCATTCATGCTGGTGAAGCTTTTGAAGTATCAATGAAATCGCTTCCGCTTCCAACCGAATACGAGGTTGGCGCTGATCGTCAAAGGGTCGATTTAAACAGCATGCATCAAGGTATACCTTCATTGCAAATTAAGTATAGCATGATTTAGATCTTGAAATTACCCATTAAGTTCGGTTCGCCCTCAAGACTTCTGTGGCTGAGATTTTCGGCCAGATCTCTTGATCTGCGATTGTGCTACCATTTCCGAGAGCAGCCATTCAACTACCCGTGTGATCCGCCGCCAACTGTTCAGATGCTCAGCCGCGTAATGGGCTGCCTCGTTCTCGACTCTCCCCCATAATAGTCCAACCGCTGATTGGGCACCCTCTTTTAACTCAGCAGGTAGGCCGGGACAAAAGGATTCTCCTCCAAAGCCTGCTGCAAAAACTTTTTAGCCGCTGTTGAAACGCTATGATAAATCTGATCTGTGATGCGGATAAACAGGAAACAAGGCAAGGGACTGGTAGCCGAGGGACATCAGTGGACAATTTTCTCGATTTTGACGTATTAACCGAATATTGCTTGACATACCAAAAGGGACACTATACAATCACTGAGACAAATAAATCTCAGTTACATATTGTGTTCAGAAAGACTAGGACCTCAAACAGTATTTACGCTCCGCCGGTTCATTACCCGTCGGGACCGCAAGTCTAGACAACTTGATGAAAATCATCAAGTTGTTTTTCTTTAATATCTTCGCTATCGGTCTAAGGGGAGGATGATGAGTGCGCTATAGCGACACGCCACTATTCCTATACGGTGATCTTGCCGATTTAAGACTGTCCTCATGTTCCCACCCGGGATGACGTGCATTACTCAGGTTCCTTACGCGAAGCGAAACTGATCAACCCGAGTTGTTATTCGCTCTCGATGCATCATGAATAGCCCGCTCAACAGTTTCAGGCAGATGCACTTTTAGTTGGAGGCTAGATAGAGAAGACTAACTATCGAGCGCATAGAGAACTGCTTCATCAAGTGTCAACTTCCCTCCCTGATCATACGCATTTGCATATGAAGACTCCCCCATCTTCGCAATACAATTCGCAATACCCTTATTTATATCTGCCTGCTCCAACTTTGGACGCGTATCGCTAGTTTTTTCGCGGGTTGCATCTGCCCAACCGATTAATCGTGCAGCAACATCAGGTTTGCCAACTGCAACATACAAGCTTGACATTCCCTCCAGTATAAAAACAACTCCAACCTGGCTACCATTCTTTTGAAAGTCCCTGACAGTTTCTGCAAAAATCTGGCGGGCCTCGGTAATATCGCGTGCGAGTAGCTCAGCAAACCCGAGGCGGACTCTGGCCCACAGATAATGCATTCTACCGCCCAATTCACTACTGATTTCAGCATCCTGCAGAAAATAACTCCGCGCCTGTTCATAATCACCGCGTAGGATGACAATTTGCCCCACACTGCTGAGGAGATGTGTCGCTCTAAGGTTCAATTGCTCGAAGAATAACTTTGACTCATTCAGATAATTTTGCGCAGCATCGACCTGTCCATCCAGCAGTAGAAAGTATGCCAATTGACTGAGACAATTCGACAGACCGCCCCACTGCCCAACCTGTCGATACAGCGTGGCTGCTTGCTCCCAATAGGTAAAGGCACGCCTGAAATCGCGATGATCCCAGGCAAGGAGATTCAATGCATCTGCTTCTCTTCTGATATCGCCAAGGGATTGTGCTAGAGCGAGCGCCTGGTGGGCAAGTTCTGACCCTTTTGCAGAGTTTGGACTATATCCCGGCGCCCAATGGAAAATTGTTTTCACTCATTACTTCTGCACGCTCGTGGATATTTGCCACGCAGCGAATGATGTCGAGAATATACCAGATTCGGTCCAGCCCCGGTCCTGTCACTTCATGCCCGTTGATGATCAACTCATCAAACGGCAGTGACGGCTGAAAGCTGACCGTCGCGCGCGTGTACAGCCCATCCATGTTCATCGAGATAGAGCCATTGGAGGGTAAGTGCAGGGTGTTATCGCTATTGCCCCAGTACTTAGCGAAGGCCAGATTGGGATTCGCCTGGGCAATTGCGGTGGTCATAGAGTGATGTTACCACTGCTATGGAAGATCTTGATTATTTCTCACTTGTCAAAGAAGAAAAAGCTCGTAACAAAACAAAGACAAAGAATTCCATAAGAAAATTAGACGTCCAACTTTTCCATTGCATATGCTACTGCTTGCTCTAACGTCATGGCGCGGCCTTCTGCCCGTACTCGCGCAAATGCATTTTCACTTAACGAGAAGCGGGCAAGATTAATGATGCGCTCGTAGTGAGCCTGTTCAAATGCATCCAAAAAAGACGAGACTGTATCCAAATGAGTCTTGGCTGCACTGCATAACCGTATCGCCCGCTCAAGTTGTCCTCGGTCCGCTGCCACATCCGCTAACCACAGCAAATAGCTACTGCTAATCCATTTTGGCCCTGTCTCATGGGCGAGCTTCAGTCCTTCCTCCAAGAAGGATTGTGCCTGCACATCATTGCCTTGGAGAAGCGCGAAGACCCCCCGGTATTGAAGCGAAAGAACAAAGCCACTCTTATCTCCTACCTCACGGAACAAGACTAAACTCTGGTCGAAGAATGGTCTTGCTCGATCGATATTGCCTTGAGCGAGCATGAATTTTCCCAAGTTATGAATGGCATAGGCGATCTGATGTTTGTCACCAAACTGACGTCGGATGCTAATGACTTCCTCTGTTAATGAATAGGCCACCTCATAATCGCCCCGCCGGTAAGCTACCAGGGCCAAGTAGTGGAGTGCGTGAGCCAAGCCCCACAAATCACCCAGTTCTCGCCATATTCTTACACTTTCCTCAATACTAGACTGCGCCAAGTCATAGTCCTCCTGATCGCGGAGCACCATCCCAAGGCTGATGAGCGACAAAGCCAGGTTCCAGGCATTCCCTTGCTCTCGAGAAAGCATCACGCTTTCCTCGGCTAGAGAGCGGGCAGACCTCGGGTCGCCTCCGTCCCGAAGAAGGTTTGCCAGCAATGCCAGCGCGAGGGGCAGTCCTTGTTTATCTTCGAAATCTAATGTCCGCCACAGAGCAATACTTTGCTCAACGAGTTTGCGCGCTCCATCAAAGTCACCCTGGGCGCGGTCCAAGTATGCCGCCTCATAAAGCAACCTGGCCCGTGCGGATCTGGTTAAAGCTGGCGCAGCTGCTAGTGCCCTCTTAAGCCAGACATGTCCTTCACTTAAATAACCGCGCCGGTTCCAGAACCAGAATAGTGCCTCAACAAGCCGCAGCGTGGTCTCCAAATCTTGGATTTCATGTGTCCATTGCCAGGCAGTTCGCAGGTTGTCGTACTCTGCCTCCAAGCGATCTAACCATTTGATTTGCTGCGCGCCTTTCAATCTTGGCGCTGCCTGTTCTGCGAAAGCAATAAAAAAGTCACAATGACATTGGCCGACTCGTTCTGTTTCCCCGAACTCATCCAGCTTTTCGCGCGCGTATTCACGAATTGTCTCCAACAATCCATAGCGAGTCACAGAGTCCAGGCCTTCTGCGCGTACCCTTACAGTAACCAATGATTTGTTGATCAATTGTCCCAAAAGATGGATGACTTGTGCCCTCGAAACACTGCCTCCCACTGCAATCTTTTCCGCAGCATCCAGCGTAAAGCCGCCAGCAAATACTGAGATGCGACTGAAGAAGAGCCGTTCCTCAGGTGAGAGCAAGCCATAGCTCCAATCGATCGCGGCCCGTAATGTTTGATGCCGTGGAGGCGCTGTACGGCTACCCCCTGTGAGTATTTCATAATTCTCTTGAAGCTGAGCCGCCATTTGCTCGATAGAAAACATATTAACGCGTGCTGCAGCTAGCTCAATTGCCAGTGGAATTCCATCCAAGCGCGTACAAATTTTCGCGATGGAAAAGACGTTCTCGGGTGTCAGTGAAAAATCTGTTCTCACCAGTCGAGCACGCTCCTCAAATAAGCGGACTGATTCATACTCTCTAAACTTTTCGAGCAATTGTTGCCTATCAGGTAATTGAAGCGAAGGAACTTGATAAACAGCTTCGCCTACAATACCTAGTGCTTCGCGGCTCGTTGCAAGAATTTTGAGGTGAGGACATTTCTTCAATAAAATATCAGCTATTTGTGCGCAAGCATCCAATATATGCTCACAGTTATCAAGGATGATCAGCAGTTTCTTCCCACGCAAATAATCAGAGAGCCTGTCGATGACTGGGCGCTGCGGCTCATCTTGCAGACCGATCGCAATCGCGATGCTATGCGGGAGAAGCGAGGGATCTGCGATGGGAGCGAGTTCGACGAACCACACCCCCTGTGAATAATCTCCTAATACTTTTTCTCCAATTTTTAGAGATAAACGTGTTTTCCCGACACCGCCAGGGCCGACCAATGTAGCAAGGCGATTGCTGGCTATAAGACCTGCAATTTTCGCTAATTCTTTGCTGCGCCCAATAAAACTGCTGAGTTGGAATGGCAAATTCGTGCGAGAAAATATGCTGAGGTCTCGCCAAGGAGTGTCTTCACTCTCTGAAGCCGGAGCACTCTGCCCATCGCCGCGTGCAAAACGCTGAAACTTTTCTCGTTCATGTGTTGGGATATCGAAAAACTCAGCCAGCCGTTCCACGATCTCTGGAGACGGGCGACGTTCTTCTGCCTCAATCTTTTTTAAAGCGATCGTTGAGTAATTAATTCGTGCGGCAAGTTGCTGTTGCGTAAGCCCCATCCCTCTACGGCGACGCTTTAGCCATTCCCCAAACGATACTTCAGCTATTGGATGCATTTCAATTAATAAGAGTATCCCTTTTGTATCCCTCAGGGATACCTGCTCCAGCCTGTAACCCTGTAATATGTTTCAGATAAGTGAAGTATACCATCTGCTATTTTATGCTCTGCAAAAGGAGAAAAATGAAAAACAAGAGATTCGTCTTGCTAGTGTCCGGCATGATATTGCTTTCGCTATTGCTCGCTGCGTGTTCCCCTACCAAAGAAGCCAGCTTCCCCAACGGAAAGTTCATCAAGGTCGGCGAATCGACTCGGAGTTTTATCTTCAATGAAGATGGAACCTGGATAGTGCTTGAAGGCAGCAGCACGCTGGTGAGGGCCACATACAGCGTGGACGGTACTGTGTTTACCGAAACATCCAATGACGGAGGCTGTGAGACCAATGTGGATTTCACCTACAGGTTCGATGGGAAAAATCTTACCTTCAATTACGCCGGCGACCCGGATGACGATTTTGGCTGTAGTGGACGCAGGGCTGACATGAATAACGTGACATACACCCTGTCGGAATAATACTTCATCTATCAAACCTTATTGGAGGAACCATGAAAAAGGTATCGGTAACCATTTTGATCGTCTTGGAACTGGCATTACTACTCAACGCGACAATTGTTCTTGCAGAGGCTGAACGGACGGTTCTTGCCGGTACAGAGCACATGTACTTCGGAATGCCGGGCCGTGTGTGGCTCGCGGACGGACTAGTTCAACAGCGGGATGTCCCCCTTACAGGAACGTTCGACTTCGGTACGCTAAAAGGCACTGAGACACAGCTTGGCAATGCCACATTGGATCCTGTCACGGGCAACGGTCATGTGTGGGGAACCGTGACATACACTGATAGTTACACCGGGATTACATGCTCGGGAACTCGCCAGGGCAAGATCATAAATTTCCTGATTTCAGCAAAGATTGTTGCCCGATGCAGCGATGGCTCACTCCTGAAAGGAACCCTGCAAGATGTCAGTATCGTCGTTCCTCCCGGGTCACCTGTCCCCACTGAGGTCTATAGTGATTTCAATGGCGAGCTGCTGGAACCCTAACCAAAATTGTCTCTGGGAATAGCCCCTGCCTTCGGGCAGGGGATTCATCCCTGTGCGGGTTGTTGGGGCAAAATTTAATCTGTCGTGCTGGATGTGTTTCTTTTGTTGCGGATGGACAAGCCGTTGGCTGGCTGTCTCATAAATAAGGTTGCTTGTCTACATAGTTCACGAACAGATCCAAAAAAATAGTTCACTTAATGAGGAGTTTCCCATGGGATCAAATATAAGTTCTCTGCAATCTGGCATCCAAGGGGAGTTGGCAACCAGCCCCCGCCTATCAGGCATTTCGCAGAAGATCGCGATTGTTCTTTGGAGTCTGGTTACCCTCACCAGCCTGCTCTCACTGGCATTCAGCATCTATAGTTGGAACCTATGGGATCGCATACCGGCTACCGAGACCATCCGCTATTTTCCCGACACCACACCTGAGAACGTTCAATTTCATGCGGACTGGCAAAATACAATCCTTGAGACAGGCTTATCTTTATCAGGATACGCTTCCATTTTCACACTGGCGCGTATCATGGGCGGCGTATCACTATTTGTGGTTGCGTTCCTGCTCATCCGCCGCTACAGCGACCATTTGATGGCTGTGCTCATGGCTATCCTTCTATCTGTGTTTGCTGCTGCGGGCATTTGGAACAATCCCCTTTTTGGTTCGGGCGTTGCCCTTGCTCCCTGGTTAAGTTATCCCGAACAAGTGCTTGGCTGGCTGTTGTGGTGTGGAGCGATTGTGATCTACACGTTTCCAAATAGCAAATTTACCCCACGCTGGACACTTTGGCTGGCACTATTCCTTGTTCCCGTGACTTTTCTTATTGCGTTCAACATCGATATTGTCTTGAACCCCAATAACTGGCCGGGTCCGCTCTATCTTTTGCCGAACATCCTCTTTGTCGGTGGAGGACTTTTTGCGGTGATTTACCGCTACAGGCACACGGTGGAATTCGAGCAAAAGCAGGCAATGCGGTGGTACGTCTGGGGCATATCACTGCTTGTTGTCCTTTATTTCGTTAATTTGCTACTGACAGATGTATATTATTTGATTGCGGGTCAATCCCTGTTCCAAAGCACCAATGCTGGTCTGACCTATGTCCTTCTCAATGAACCGATCTGGTTTGCGTGTGAAATTTTCTTTGCGATTGGATTGGCTCTTTCAGTCTTTCAAAATAAACTCTTGGAATCTCCTTGATAGTAACTACAATGAAGAAGAATTTTCCAGCGATGCCTGGAAACAACTCATCATCTGCCATCCCAAATAATGTCAGCCTATTCAAAGATGGATGGCTTCTACCCATCACGCGGCACCTTAGACAGCGTGCACCAAGATTTGGCGGTACACTTCGCTTTTTGAGGTTGGCTCTGAACGAAAACTTTTTCTCGTTTCGTAAGCTGGTTCTCCGGCCAAACCAGTAACGCAAACCGTTCGGCGCTTGATTATCGATATTCCTGAAAGGAAACCCACATGGTTTATGATGGTTCTGCTTTCTATGATGATGACGCGGTTTTCAAGACTTATATGGCCAGGCGGCACCGTGCAAACAACCCCAATGATACTCTGGAGAAGCCTGTCATTTTGCAATTGGCTGGCGACTTCGCCAACCAAAGGATTCTTGATCTGGGCTGTGGTGATGCAACTCTTGGTCGAGAAGCACTGACCCGAGGCTGCCAGTCCTATCTAGGCATAGAAGGCTCGAGCAATATGGTCAACTATGCTCAACAAGTCCTTGACGGAACAAATGGCAGAGTTGTACATGCCACAGTTGAAAATTGGGAGTATCCCGCCCAAGCTTTTGATTTAGTGATCTCCCGTTTGGTATTGCATTACGTCAAAGACGTTGCTTCCGTTTTTAGACAGGTATACCAAACACTTACGAATAACGGGCGGTTTGTGTTTTCCATCGAACATCCAGTCATCACCTCGTGCGACCGGGGTTGGCAGGGAAACGGTCCACGCCAGGATTGGTTAGTTGATGATTATTTTAATACAGGAGAACGGATCACATCATGGATGGGTGGGCAGGTTATCAAATATCATCGGACAGTTGAGAACTACTTTGCCGGTTTGCAACATGCAGGCTTTGTAGTTGAAAGCCTGCGCGAGGCAGAGCCGCAACGCGAACGTTTTAATGGGGATGACGACACCTATCAGCGGCGCAAACGAATTCCATTGTTTCTAATTATGGCAGGACAAAAGAATTCATCCAAACAACACGTCTAACACGGCCCTGCAGCACAGATCTTCGACGGCACTCCAGAAAAAACGCCGCGGGGGAGCCGGACGGTAGGATTGCAACTAATTTGGTACACACCTGCTATAATCGGGAAATAACATCCAATTTACTAAGCGCCCAAGTAGTTACGCGTCGCAAACCCTAATCCCGTCGGGACCGCCTGTATAGACAACTTGATGAACTTTCATCAAGTTGTTTTCTTTCAATATTCGATTCATTCCCTGAGCAAATTAGTACATAGATGCCCACACAATCTGGAAAAGATCGGAGATCCGCTTTTGAATTTCGTTACCCGAGCAGGTGTACACATGTGTGCTTTTTCTGTATGCAATAGTAATAGTAGTCACACGGGCAGGGATGTACCCAATTGGGCTCATTTCCCCCAGCTGATCGTTTATTAAGTAGGGGCAGCCATCCGTTTTCGACCAAGCAGTAAGATATGGATAGATCGACGAAACAATGGGCACAGCAAGCTGGGCAGCAGGGTTTTTGCCTGTTCTCGTCCATGATGCTGTGTCACCTTTTGTCCAGGTCATTGTGTAAGTTTGCAACACCCAAGTTGGTTCCCATCCATGTATAAAGTCGTCATTGCGAAATTGATGAGCAAAAGGAGAGAAACATGGAAATGATTGATCACAAAATCAACGAGTTGGGTATATTAGACCGGGCGAAGAGCGAACTGCAGAAGACATCTATCTCCCACCTGCGCGCCAATCTGAAAGGGCAGGTCATCACGCCCGAGGACGCCGATTATGACGCCGTGCGCACCCGTCTAAGCCTGGAGGTGGTGCGCCGCCCGGCACTGATCGTCCGCCCCCTGGACGAAGACGACGTGTCGCGTGTTGTGACACTGGCGTACGACACAGGTATGGAACTGGCGATCCGCAGCGGTGGTCACAGCCTGGCAGGGTTTAGCACATCCGAAGGCGGCATTGTGCTTGATCTTTCGCTGATGAAAGGTCTGCAAATCAACGTCGAAGAGCGTACTGCCTGGGCTGAGGCAGGTCTGACAGCCGGCGAGTACACGGCGCAGACAGCAAAGTTCGGCCTTGCCACCGGATTTGGCGACACCGCTTCGGTGGGTCTCGGAGGACTGACGACAGGCGGCGGCATTGGCTATCTCGTCCGCAAATATGGCCTGACCATTGATAATTTATTGGCCGCCATCGTTGTGACTGCCGATGGGCAGATTCTCCACGTCGATGCTGAAACTCACCCGGACCTTTTCTGGGCGATTCGGGGTGGCGGCGGCAACTTTGGCGTTGTGACACGCTTCAAGTTCAAGCTCTATGATGTAAGCAACTTCATCGGCGGGATGCTCATCCTGCCCGCCTCGGCGAACGTGATGGCCGGGTTCGCTGCTGCAGCAGAGAATGCACCGGAAGAACTTTCGACCATTGTCTATAACATGCCGGCGCCGCCCATGCCTTTCATCCCCGAGAAATACCACGGGCAGATCGTCACGCTGGCAATGTTAGCCTACACCAGCGATGTGGACGAAGGGCTGCGCGTGATCACGCCCTTCCGGGAACTGGCAGAACCGATCGTGGACATGACCGGGCCGATGTCCTATCCTGAAATGTACTGGCCAGATGACCCGGATGCCCGCCCTGTCTACGCGGTCCGTTCGAAGTTCATTGACCGGCTCGATGAGCATACAGCACAAATCATGCTGGATCACCTGTATGCCTCCACCGCCGGTATACCGATCGCCGAGTTTCGCGTGCTGGGTGGAGCGATGGCTCGTGTCCCTACAGACGCGACTGCATTTGCACACCGTTCGAGCCGTATCATGGCGAACTTCATCGTCCAGTATGAGAACCGGGATGAGGCAGCCATCCACGACGCATGGGTGAGCACCGCAATCACAGCGCTGGATCAGGGTCAGGGTACCGTGTACGTAAACTTTGTAGGGAAAGAGGGCCAGGCCCGCCTTCATGATGCCTATCCCCACACGACCTGGAAACGTCTCGCGGCGGTTAAAGCAAAGTACGATCCAACCAATCTGTTCCACCGTAACCATAACATCCCGCCCGAGGCCGAGTGAGCGCATCGATCAGGCGGGCAGCATCAAAAGTCCTGCCCGCCTTGGATCTTCATCATTTTCTTGCATGGGTATGAAGCAACAGTCAAGTAAAGCTGTCCAACCTATCTTTAACGGTTTGGCTTTGGACTGGCATAAACTCGGCGAGATTGAACTGCCCTTCGGCGCGGATACCTCCTCGACGGTTAACGCCTGGATTTTGGAGACACTGGATCCAATGGGTCCGCATCTGGACCTTCTGAACAAGATCCTGAAATCAGCGAAGGATGCGGTCGCGCACGCCAAACAAACCGAGACCATCATCGAGCAGCAGCACATCCACCTTTGCATCTATCTCCAGGGAAATCATCCATGCAAAGCACAGACCTGGGGTTTCTTTCGTATTGAAAAGGTCGAACCAGCCGTGGAGAACGGGCCTTCCCGGGATCGCTCGATTGAGTTTTATTTGTATCCTGAGAAATGAATTCTTTAGCCGGATAAATCTCGCGTCCAGGACTCCAGGGTCATGGTTTGGGCACGGGATCGAGCGAATTCGATCTGCTCGGGAGTAAGCTGCGATTCCAGCTCGGCGCGTAATTCTTCGGCGCGGCTCTTCGCCCCCTGGGCGCTGGCGGAATGATTCAAAACGAACAGCGCCATCTCGAACGCCGAAAGGCTGCTTCCCTGCCTGGCATGGACTTCGGCAAGCGCGGCTAACGCGTCGAGAGCATTCATGTTGTACCCAGGTTCTCTTGCAGCCCGGAACGCTTTGATCGCGGCGGACTGCGCTTCAGCGATATTCGACTGTCCGAGTGCAAGTTGGCTCAGGGTATTGAGCGCTCGCGAAAGACTCCATGGATCCCCGATTTCACGATGAAGTGCAATGCTCTCTTCGAGCAAACGCCGTGCCTCGGAAGGATCACCCATTGCCTGTGCGTTGGCGGCCAATTGTTCCAGACCCAGCCCGATGGCCCAGCGGTTCCCCGATTCCCTGGCGATTTGCAGGGTTTCGCTCAATATATCTTGCGCCTCGGTCAGATGCCCCAGCGCCTGCGCGTTGCGACTAAACAGCGTGCCAATGAGTAACAGCAGGTAGGGATCCTGCATTCTCTCGCATAGGATCATTGCCTGCTGGAACTGCTGATAGGCAAGATCGTAATTCCCCAGATCGTGATTTGTGCCGCCCAGAAAGCCCAGAGCAACCGCCTCCACCCAGGTGTGTTCCAGGGTGCGGCTCAGGGGCAGCCCTTCCTGAAGATTGCTTATTGCTTCCTTGAGCTCGCCAGTCGCCCAGGATAACGATCCGTAAAGCACAAGGGCAAACGCCAGCGCGTAAGGTTCATGTAGCGGCCGTAGGATGGCGATACTGGCGCGGTACAAATCAAGCGCTTCACGGTTCCTGCCTATACGGTCGAGGAAATACGCCTGGTGGGCCAACATGCCGCCCAGCGTGCCCTCCAGCCTGGCGCGTTGAGCCGTATCGTCATTGGCGTTCAGCTCCTGAAGGCATGTGCGGGCCATTTCTACGCCGCGCCCATAGAGTGTTTCTGCCTCCTGGAAATATTGATGCAATTCGTAAAAGTAAAAGAGGGGTCCGGTTGCGCGCCGCAGCAGGTCAATCTCCGCGTTTGCAACCGCAAAATCCCACGCGGCGCGGAAATTATCGATTTCGGGTCGTAGTTCATGGAGAGTTTCTTTTTGAAGCCGGCTCCGCAGCGCTGGCTCACGCGCCTGAAGCAGGGTGAGGTAGTAATCCGAATGCTTTCTGGTGGTAGTGTAATTTTCCTCCGGCTGCAGGCGCAGAGCGGCGTATTGACGGATCGACTCGTGAAGGTCGAAACGACCCGCGTTCGCGCCGCTGCGGCGGACCAGAGATTTATCGACCAGCGAGGCAAGGATGGGCAGCGTCGACGCTGTTACGTTTTCCGCTGCATCACGTGTAAACCCGCCGCGAAATACGGAAAGCTGCATCAGCACACTTTGCTCTTCGCGTGAGAGCAGGCTCCAGGAATGATCGAAGACCGAGCGGAGGGAGCGATGCCGCGCAGGCACATCACGCGCCTTGGTGCTGAGGAAATCCATGTTTCGCTCGATCTCTCGCGCGATTTCGCTCGCTGGCATCATCTTTAGCCACCCCGCGGCGAGCTCGAGTCCTAGGGGTAGGCCTTCGACGAGTTGGCAGATACGCAGGATCGAGGCGAAGTCGTCGGTAGTAGGCTGAAAGCCCGGTCCTATTTGCTGGGCACGCTGAAGGAACAGGGCTACCGCACTGTTGGATTCTATACCTTGCCCTGCAGTCGAGGGGGTCGGTAGCCCCTGCACCTCGAACGTCCACTCCACCCGCAGGTTGAGTTGCTCGCGGGAAGTGGCCAGTATCCTGACCCGGGGCGCGCGTTCGAGAAGCTCATCCAGCAACTGGATGCCATCCAGCAGATGTTCAAGGTTATCCAGCACAAGCAGGATATGCTTCTCTCTGAGATAGTTGAACAGCTGTACCCTCATCCCGCCCGTGCTGGAGAAGGCAAAGCCCAGCCCGTCTGCAATCGCGGGAATGACAAGTTCAGCCGTATTTGTGCCGACCAGTGAGATGAAGCAAGCGCCGTGAGCAAATGATGTATTTTGTTGATGAGCTACTTCCAGCGCGAGGCGCGTCTTTCCTACGCCCCCGGGCCCTGTGAGCGTAAGCAGATGACAGGCAGGGTTCTGAAGCTGCTGACCAATAACGTGCAGTTCGGGTTCGCGCCCGACGAAGGAGGTGAGGGGAAGAGGCAGGCTTGCCCTGAGCACAGCCGAAGGGCTGGACTGTTGATTGGGTGGGGCAACAGGAACAAACCGGGATGTGGGAAGAGGCATTAATGAGTCAAGCGTCTTTTCCTGTCGTGCCACTCTCAGGAAGAGCTCACGCTGCTCAGACGGAATCTCCAGTTGCTCTACGAGCAACTCGGTGATCTGACGTGAAGGACGGCGGACATCGGCTTCTATCTTGATAATCAACGAAGCAGAACACCCCACCCGCTGTGCAAGCTCCTCCTGCGTCAAATCAAGAGACTTTCGCCTGCGCCTGACCCAGCTACCAAATGAATCGTGCATGCATTTCCGACAGTTTTGCCCTAACGGCCTGTTAAGAATGGCGCAATTGTACTACGTTCCATCCCATCAGGTTTCTCGTTTCCCCACCGCGGGCTTCCCTCTGGAAAAAAAGGGACGAGCGCGCCTGCCCGGCGCAGGTCTTCAATGTCTCACCGAGAATAGCTTTCAGGAAGAGGAGTTAACTCTATTACTGCACAGGAAAAGGAGAAGGATCGACGAGCGAAAACGATATGTAAATACGGCCAGATGCCTTGGGGCTCTAATTTAGCATCAGTTTGGGACGGTACTGCAGCGCTTCTGCCAGATGCACGGACTGATCTCCTCACACCCCGCCAGGTCCGCAATCGTACGCGCGAGCTTGAGAATACGATGGTACGCCCGCGCCGATAAATTCAACTGGCTCATCGCCGCCCGCATCAGGCTTTGGGCATCGTCCGGTAACTTGCAGAACTGCCGTATTTCCCCGATCCGCATATCGGCGTTGCAAATCACCTCGGTGGACCTATTCCGGGAGAAGCGTTTACGCTGAGTATTCCGCGCCGCCTGGACCCGCGCACGGATACACTCGGAAGGCTCCCCTATTCGATCCCCCCTCAGCTTTTCATAGTCCACGCGCGGGACTTCGATGTGAATATCAATGCGATCCAGCAAGGGACCTTAAATTCGTTTCTGATATTTTGTAACTACAGGAGCCGCACAGGTACAGGGCTTCTGGGAATCTCCATAATAACCACACGGGCAAGGGTTCTTTGCCCCTACAATCTTTGATGCACATGTAGCCAATACGACTGATGGGAGTTCCTATCGGAATTATGAAGAATTCAACGCAAACTTTACTCTGATGGGCACGCTTCGAGATGCAAATACTTTATGCACTCTTCCAGAGTCAAAGTCCGCGTTAGGCGTCTTTGCGCGAGTGCCTGGAGATCTTCGGTCCGTGTGTAATACATCCGGAGAACAGAGCCATTGTTACTCACCGTAACAAGCTGCCTGCCATCTGGGCTAAAGGCAATGCCGCCCTCGCCGCCTGGCAAACTATAGATCAGCTGATGCGTGCTCGTATCCCATAACTTCAGAGTCCCATCTCCACCCGCTGTTGAAAGCCACTTGCCATCAGAACTGAAGGCGACATCGCTGACAACGCTGGTGTGGCCCGTCACAGCATCCAATTCACTGCCAGTGGTCACATCCCAGATTTGGATCGCTCCATCCATGCTTGTTGTGGCTAGTTGTTTTCCATCGGGATGAAAGAAAACTGCCAACATGGGATGCCCTCTCAATGTATAAAGCAGCTCTCGATTGCTGAGATCCCAGACCTTAACCGTTTGATCGAAGCTGCTGGTGGCAAGTTTCTTTCCATCCTGGCTAAAAGCCAGATCGAGGATAACGCCGGAGTGACCGCTAAAGCGGAACAATAATTGACCGGAATTTACATCCCACAATTGTGCCGCATAGCCCTCACCCGGTGTCGCGAGCCATTTGCCATCTGGGCTAAAAGCCAGGTTGTTCAAGGGTACGTCCAGATTTACGCTCCACAATAGTTTCCCCGACAACCCATCCAATATTCGAAGAATACCATCCTGCCCGCCCACTGCAACGCGAGCTCCATCCCGGCTCACCGCGAGACTGCTGAACACTGTTTCTTTTGTTTTGGCAAGTATGCGCAAATCTTTTCCCAACGCTGCATCTAAAACGCTGATCTGAGTCACTGTATTTTCGTCTGCCGACAAGGTGTTCACGATCGTGTATACATGGCTGTTATCGGCACCGAATGAGGGTGCCTGATAACGATGGAATTCCGCAGAGGAAATATCTCGATTGCTTTTTGAGAAAATTTCGGCTTCCGGACCTATGTCCCAAATCCGGACAACGCCCTGTTCATCGCTTGTGGCAAGGTGCTCACCATCCGGACTAAAAGCGATTCCATTAATGGGAGCCAGGTGACCATAAAGCGTAAGTACTTCTCGACCTGTGGCGGCGTCCCACACACGAGCCGTGCGGTCATCGCTGACGGTGGCGAGATAATGCCCATCGGGACTGTAAATCACGTTGTTCAGGGTACTTGTGTGACCAGCCAGGCTGAGGAATGACTCCCCGGTTGTGGCATTCGCTATTTCGATGGTGTTGCCAGGCCATGCTGTTGCAATATACATGCCATCCGGACTGAATGCCAGAGCTCCAAATCCACCAACCTCAAACAGCAGCTTGCCTTTCGTGCTATCCCATATCTTCACCCGGTCATCAACAGATCCAACGCTTAGTATGGAAGTGGCGAGGCGCGCGCCTCCATCGTTTGGACTGAACGCAACCTTGATTACAGCATCCGGATGATTTGTCAGGGTTTGGAGCTTCTCGCCCGTGATCGCATCCCATAGGATTGCGGTCCGATCAAGACTCCCAGTCGCCAGCCGCCTTCCGTCGGGGCTAAAGGCAATACTCCAGACCGGGCCACTGTGACCCGAGAGGGTCAATAATCGCTCACCCGTCATTGCATCCCAGATATAGGCTTTCCCTGAATCTGTACTGACAGCCAGTCGGGTACCATCGGGGCTAAAGGCAAGCGAACCGACTCCTCCTTCCCCGGCAAGGCTTAACGTCAGCAGTTCCTGCCCTGTTGCAGGATCCCAGAGCTTTGCTGTGCCATCTTGACTGGCGGTCACGAGGTGTTTGCCATCGGGGCTGTAGGCGAGAGCCCATATGGAGTCTTGATGTGCAGCCCAGCTTAGGCGGACATGGGACGCTAGCACCGCAAGGTGTAATGCTTCCTCAGCCTCCCGGCGTACTTGCGGATCCTTTACCTGGTCGGTTACATCGATTGCCTTTAGGGCCAATAGGATACTACGCTCCGGGTCAACATCCAGATTACTGCTCGACGCCGCGGATAACTCACGAGAATAGGCGATGCGCTGTTGTTCCTGGGCTGCCAACGCGGCTTGGCGGGAACGCACACTAAAGAAGGATGCTGTAACAGCCATCAGCAGCGCAAAGATGAGCGCGCCAGTCAAATAGATTGCGCGGGTGCGCAACTGCCTAGCGGTACGCATCTGTTCTGCTGCTCGTTGGCGTTCTATTTCGGCATACTGTCTCTCCGCCTCCGCCAGTTTCTGCGCTGCTTCTAATTCTCGCTGTCGCTGCGCTTCTCGTTCTTTCACTTCGCGTTCATTAAATTCAATCGAGGCGCTTAAGAAATTGCCCTCGAGTTCATTCATTTCCGATTCATGCGTTAAAGCCCATTCGCGTGCTTGTGCCAGTCGCGCGCCTCGATAAAGCAGATCTGCTGAGCGTTCTTCTTTTAGCCATTCCTGCGCGGCTTCCGTAAGGTGACGATGCAGGCGTAAACCTTCACGATTCTCTTCCAGCCAGCCATGCAAAGTGGGCCACTCACGGATCAGCGCTTCATGGGCCACCTCGGCAGCACTCTCACTCGTTGTGATCAGACGGGCATCGGCAAGCGCTTTTAGCACGGCACGCGTTGTGTTCCTCTCCTCAGGCTTCAGAATAAGCTCATTGAACGTGGCGCGGCGGCGTGTGTCCCCTGCCCCCGATTCATCGCCCAATTCTGTCAAGCGCAGGAAGATACGCCGGGCTATCGTTCGCTGTTCCTGCGTGAACTGATCGCTAAAGACGGTCTCTGCTGTTTCGGCAATGGCGCCGCGCACACCGCCCGAGGAAGCATAACCACTTAAGGTCATTGTGCGTCCGCGTCGTCTCTGCCACGTTTCGAGCAAGGCATGCGAAAGTAAAGGCAGTGCGCCCGGCTCATGTCCCACATCATGCAGTAACAAATCGACCAGACCTGGCTCGAACTCCCAGCGACCGCGGCGGGCAGGCTCTTCGATGGCGCGCCGCAGCTCTGCATCGCTCATCGCGCCGATATATTCCTGATTCTTCGCCAACGCTTCACGAAGCTGGGTGTAGTTCGCGCAATGAGCATAAAAGTCTGCGCGAAGCGTGATGAGCAGAACCACCGGCCCATCCGCTTCAGACGCCGCCGTAAGCAGGTTCTCGATAAATAAGACTCTTTCTTTTTCTGACCGGCAAAGAGCAAATAGCTCCTCGAACTGGTCGATGACCAGCAATAAACGTGAGCCATTGTTTGGTCCCAACTTGCGTTTTGCGAAGAGCTGCAGGCTGCGCGGCTCCTGGACCAGATCATCCATCAGGGTGGCAGTTGCAACGACAGAATTTGTCCCTTGAGTCAGGCTGGCAGCCAGGCTCTCCAGTGGATGGGATGTGGGCGTAAGAACATGGATATGCCAGTCTGTAGAGGCCTGATTCCAACGCAGCGCAGAGACCAACCCTGCCCGCACGAGCGATGACTTGCCGCTGCCCGAAGCGCCAACAATGGCAAAGAAACGAGGGCGGCTTGAGGGCAATGAAAAGACACGTTCGATCAATCTTGTGGTAAGCATTTCACGCCCCACGAACAGGTCCGCATCAGACTCATCGAAATAGTCCAATCCCTTGTAAGGACACAACCCAAGACCCGGCGAGTCCTCACGACGGACATGGGCAGCCAGATCCAGCAGACGCGCGACTGTATTCGGTTCCTCTTCAAGGTCAAGAGCTGAAATAAAGCGGGCTTGGATGGTGGGGATATCGGGCAAACGCAAATTCTGTTCGAGACGGCTGATCTGCGTATCGCTGTACCCGACTGCAGTCGCCAGCTCGATCTGCGTGATGCCGACGCGCCGCCGCAGAAAACGCAATAAGTCACCAAAAGTGCTGAATTTGTCCAATGTGGTGAGAGAAATGGAAGCAGTCATCCGTCCTCAATTCTTCTTTAGACTATTTTATGTAACACGGGACATTTTTGAGCGATTTGGGGAATTTTGGCAGAAAAAGACGAGGCAGGCAAGTGAGCGGATGCTACAGTGGAATACACGAGACTGGAACGAAAATGCAGGAAGATCACTTACGGCCTGCAGAAACCAATTCAACCAGTGGAAAAAGGAGTCCAAAATGAATACCAAATGTTTGATGTATCTGCTCATTTTGCTTGCAGTCTTTGTAATCACAGCCTGTGCGCCGTCTCCCGAGTCCAATCCGGCAGATCGTTTCACGGGCACCTGGTCTGGCACCATGAGTTTCACAGATGATGCCAGTCGCAAGGAAGACTTGATTGTGACCATTCCATCCGGTTGTGCTGTGGGAAATGTCTGCGGCGATATCAACAACACAACCGTAGGCTGCCAATGGGAAATGACGCTGGCATCAATCGATGAGAATGTCTTTGCATACACGTTTTCGAAGACCCTGAGTGGCGAGTGCCCGGCCATGGGTGGCGGCACCTTAACGATGCAATCGGACGGCACATTGATGCGCGAACATAAAACACCGGATTTTACTGCCAGCGGTTTGCTGACCCAAAAATGATTTCAATCTATCTAAGGAGATAAAATGTTTACTAATCGTTCGTTTTATCTGTTGATTGTTGTGTGCTTCTTAGTCACAGCCTGTGCGCCGCAGGTTGCCCAAACTCCCATCCCGTCGCCGAGTGCTTCTACACCAACCAAGATGCCGCCGTTGGAGTTCAAGGGTCACACAGGTTCCATCTTTGAGGTAGATATCTCACCAGATGGTAAGTATCTAGCCACGGGCAGTGAGGATGGAACAGCCCGACTTTGGGACCTTGCTACAGGTGAGACCATCCGAACTTTCTCTGGGCACACTAGTGCAATCGATGGACTTGCCTTCTCGCCGGATGGCAAAACCCTCATCACAGGTGGTGATCAGACAGTCCGCCTGTGGGATGTAGCCACTGGAGAGGAGCTACAAATTTTCTCAGGACACACCGCCGGTGTAGGTGACGTGGAGTTCTCACCAGACGGTCAATCCATCGTCAGCAGCAGTGGGGATCAAACCGCTCGCATCTGGGATGTCGCGAATGGGCAGACTCTGCACATACTGACCGGGCACAGCAGCTACTTGACCCGCGTAACGTATTCTCCTGATGGCAAGTTTGTCCTCACAAGCAGTGGAGATGACAGCGCTCGTCTGTGGGATACGGCAACCGGGGATGAGGTGAGGGTCTTCGCGGATCATTCCGAGGATGTCAGCGCGATATCGTATTCCCCCGATGGTCAATATATTGCCACAGGCGATGCTCAGACAGTCCGGCTCTGGGAGGCTGTCACAGGTCAGTTGGCGCGCAAGTTCTCTGGTCACAAAGCCTGGGTGTCCAGCATCGAGTTCTCCGCGGATGGAAAATTCCTACTGAGCTCCGCTGGTGATAGGACTGTCAGACTCTGGGAACTTTCCACAGGCGAGACAATCCGTGTATTCAACAACCCCGCCCTGGTACAGGATGTAGCATTTTCTCCCGATGTCACGTTGATTGCAGCAGGCGGCGACGACCGAATTGCCAGGGTCTGGAGTCTTCAAACCTCTGTTTCAACCCTTCCTGCTCAAGACGCATCGGATACGACCTTGCATTTAGCGATTGCCGATGCGCCAGGTCGTCCGAGCGAGCCGTACGTTCTTGAGTTCATCGAACAGGTCAAAACACTCTCTCACGGTGAAATTACGATTGAACCCATTTGGCAAGCCGGGGATGACGTGCCTGCTGGTTTCGAGGGTGGTGTGATCCAACACCTGATGCAAGGAGATATGGAGTTGGGACTTTCTGCTTCGCGTGCGTTTGACACGCAAGGTATCACCAGTTTTCAGGCTCTGCAAGCCCCCTTCCTGATCACAAATGATGCTTTGTCGAAAGCTGTGGCGACCAGTGACATCGCCTCGCGAATGCTGGATGCTCTGTCATCGGCTGGTATCGTCGGTCTAACCTTATGGCCTGAAGACCTGCGTCACCCGTTCTCGGTGGTCCCAGGCGAACAGATCCTATCGCCGGAAGATCTTGCCGGGCTGAGCGTCCGGGCAACTTCGTCCAATTTGACCTACCAGATGCTGGAGTCGTTCGGGGCATCACCCATGATGGGGGACATAGACTACCAAGCAGCGGAGTCAGGCTTGCGCCAAGGGTTTTCCCTGACCGGTACCCCGACCGCCACGGGCAACGTGGTGTTCTTCCCCAAGTTCCAGGTGTTGTTCGCCAATGGCGCCGCGTACGAGAAGCTCAGCGAAGCGCAACGGAGCATCCTGCGCGAGGCGGCAATCGCCACACAACGGAAAGCCATCGCCGAACACCCGAGCGAAGTAGATGCCGCGGCTGCGTGGTGTGCGGACGGAGGCACGGTCGTGATGGCGAGCGACGAACAGGTCGCAGCATTTGAAGCGGCTGCGCAGCCGGTCTTCGCTTCTCTCGAAAAGGACCCTCTCAACGCCGAGCTGATCGCAGACATCCGCGAGCTAAAGGCAAAAACAGAAGCTTCGCCAGGGGCAAGCGCGTGTGCCCCGGAAGCCGGGCAAACCGATCCCAGTCCTGAGATAGAAGCACAGGACTGGTCACAGGGAGCCCCGCCGGCGGGCGTCTGGCGTGTAGAACTGACAGTCGATGACTTTGCTCGAATGGGTGTGCTGCGCTCTGTGGCCGAGGCGGAATGGGCGGGGACGTATGAGTTTGTGTTTGAAGATGGCAAAGGCATACACCGCAGCGAGGGAAAGACATGGACGCTGGTATGTCCCTTCACAACAGAAGTCATCGAGGACTTCGTCCGCCTCTCCTTTGTG
>DATHTL010000049.1:0-21438 GCA_035463255.1 Anaerolineales bacterium
CGACCCTGGTTCGGCAGCAAGATGGCAAGTGCTATACGCCTGAGATTTCTCGGAATCCCGCGCATTGAGCGGGCGAGCACACAGCTCCGAGGACTGGAATCTCCCAAAGCCCTGGCGCTCCTCGGCTACCTTGCGGCGCGCTCTGAACCTAGTTCGCGTGCGCAGTTGGCAGACCTATTGTGGCAAGATCAATCGGAAGAACGTGCTCGCACGAATCTGCGTCAACTGCTGCACAGTCTGACCCGCCTTCTTCCTGAGGCGCTTGCGCTTGAGCGCCAATCCGTTCAGCTGGCGCAGCCTTTCCTCTACTGGCTCGACCTGTTCGTCTTTAAGGAATTATTGCAGAATACCGACATGACGTCGCGTGCCCAGGCCGCGGAGCTGTACCGTGGCGACTTTTTAGAGGGATTGTTTTTGAACGATAGCCCGGAGTTCGAGGCCTGGCTGGTCATGGAGCGCGAACGCTTGCATCAACGCGCCTTACAGCTTTTCGCCGAGCTTGCGGCGCATCATCGCGAACGTGGCGAATTTGAAAAGGGCTTGCACTACGCCGAACGACTGGTCACGCTCGAACCGTGGCGCGAGGAATCGTACCGCGAGACCATGCGACTGCTGGCGCTCGCCGGACAGCGTGACGCCGCGCTCGCGCAGTATGAGACATGCTGCCGCATTTTGCGGGAAGAGCTGGACGTGGAGCCGACGGCGGAGACGACCGCGCTTGCCGAACAGATCCGGCGCGGCGAATTCCATGAGTCGAGTCGATCGCAGATCGCGCAGATCGTTGAGTCCCGCGCCGTCTTTCCCATCCCGCTAACACCTTTGATCGGGCGAGACGAGCTGGTTGCCTCGATCTGCGAGCAGCTGCGTCAGCCGGCAGTTCGATCACTGACGCTGCTGGGGCCGGGCGGCGTAGGTAAGACCCGTGTCGCGTTGGCTGTGGCTGAGAAACTGCGCGACGAGTTCGCTGACGGTGTAGTGGTTGCTAGCCTGGCTGGCATGCGTAACCCTGACTGGGTGCCATCCGCC
The DNA here is from genome assembly GCA_035463255.1 of Anaerolineales bacterium. Classification (GTDB taxonomy): domain Bacteria; phylum Chloroflexota; class Anaerolineae; order Anaerolineales; family Villigracilaceae; genus Defluviilinea. Next base: position 1,027 of record DATHTL010000049.1, read on the forward strand.
ATCGCGTACGCGCTGGGGATCACGACCACGGCTCCCGAGACCGGCACGCGCACCTATGCCGACCTGGTGCCGGCTTTTCTGGCAGACAAACAGCTGCTGCTGGTGCTCGACAATTTCGAGCAGGTTCTAACAGCCACGCCATTCCTTGCCGCCATGCTCGCTGCCGCGCCCCACCTAAAGCTGTTGGTGACGAGCCGGACGGTGCTACGACTCTCAGGCGAACACGTCATCACCGTTCCGACGCTGCCAGCTCCCGACCCGCACCAGTTGCCCATGCTAGCTGAGATGGACCGCTTTCCGGCGATCCGGCTGTTTTGCGAGCGCGCCCAGGCAGCGAATGCTACATTTCGATTGACAGAGGAAAATGCGCCATTCGTGGTACGGATTTGCAGTGCATTGGATGGTCTACCACTGGCGCTGGAATTAGCAGCAGCGCACAGCCGATTGTTGATGCCGGGCGCACTATTAGCCCGTCTTGACAAGCGGCTCGACCTGCTGGTCGGCGGCCCTCGCGATCTGCCCACGCGCCAGCAGACGCTGCGCGCCACCCTGGAATGGAGCTACGACCTGCTGAGCGCTCCGCAGCAGGCTCTTTTTCGGCGCCTGGCGGTCTTTGCCGGCGGCTGCACGCTGGAGGCGATCGAAGCGGTTTCGGCGGCACTGGGCGAGGAGCGGGAAGCCGTGTTCGAAGGAGTGACGTCGCTGCTGGACCAGAGCTTGATCCAGCGGGACGCCTCGGACCCTCCAGAGGCTCGCCTGATCATGCTCGAGACCATTCACGAGTATGCGCTGGAGCGCGTGATTCAGTCCGGGGAGAGCCAGGCGCTCCACAAAGCCCACGCCGAGTATTTTCTGGCGCTGGCCGAGGGGGCCGTGCCGCACTTACACACCGTCGCCCAGATCGAATGGGCGAACCGGATTGAAGAGGACTATGATAACTTTCGGGCTGCACTCGCCTGGGCGCACAACCACCGCGATGGAGCAAATGGCAATGAAATAGAGCTGCGTCTGGCGGGGGCCTTATTCTGGTTCTGGATCATGCGCGCTTACCTGAGTGAGGGGCGGCGTTGGCTCGAAGGCGCGCTAGGTCAGGCGGATCCGTTACGCCCAAGCCCAGTATTGGCGCGTGCATTGTTTGGTGCTGGAGTCCTGACTCAAGTTCAGGGGGATATCGCGACGGCTGGCAAGCAATTGGAGAAGAGTGCTGCATTCTGGCGCGAGCTGGATGACAAGCGCGGGCTTGCACTGGTTCTGACGTATCCGGAAGGGCTCGGATGGGTGCGGCTGTACGAGCAGCGTGGTGGGGAGGCCCGCAGTCTATTTGCGGAAGGCGCGGAGATCTGGCGAGAGTTGGAGGATCGCTGGGGGCTAGCCGCATCGCTCTGGGGTCTCGCCGCGGCAGTTCGCAGGGATGATCTCGACGCCGCACGACCAATCATAGAAGAAAGCGTGGCACTCTGGCGCGAAGTGGGTGACCGCCGGGGACTGGCGTATGCGCTCCTGCAATTGGGGATCACTGCTCGCCTGGGGCATAATGTCGAGCAGGCCAGGAACGCGCTCGAGGAAAGTATCGAACTGAGTCGAGAGCTGGGCGACAGCAATGTGCTATCCTCAGCTCTCCAATCGCTTGGAGAGGTCGCGCGGGAGCAAGGGGATGTAGCGCAGGCAGCAGCACTGTTCGAGGAGGGACTCCGATTAACGTCCCAGATACAGGATCGCCCGACGCTGGCGCTGCACATGATCGGCGTCGCGAGCCTTGCAAGTGTGGCCGGTCAACCACAGCGCGCCGTACTGCTGCTGACCGCTGCACAAACGCTCCTTGAAACGATCGGTATGTCGGTGGCGGTCTGGCCCGAGTCTCGCCTCGATTATGACCATCATATGCACGTGGCCCGCGAGCAGTTGGATGAATCGAGCTTTCTGGAAGCCTGCGCTATGGGACGCAGTTTACGGCTGGATCAAGCGATCGCCATCGCTCAAGAAATCTGCATCGCAGTGAGATAAATACTCAACGCCTGAGCCCCATTGCCGCAATGGTAGCCTCTCGAGGCTATCTGTGATGCTAGTCGCTCGACGGATCAGAACGCCACCAACTTGCGATCAAAAACGGGGATTTGTTTACTGGAGTATTTGCCCTCGGCTTACGTGCCACTGGCAAGTAAAATGGCACTATCTTCAACACAATGAAAAAGTGTGATTGATGGACACTTGAGGCGTTTGTTATATTGGGGTTAGAGGGTGATCTCATCACTCCATTGCCATAGCCACCGGTCAAGCGATTATTGGGTTCATCATAAATGAGGGAAAATTCTGTCATATCTATGATTTTCAAGTTGACATATTGAGAGGCTTACCACAATTACTTATGAAAATTCCGACTTACGAAAGTATTCGAGGTCGGCGAAAAATAAGCCTTTCTATTACCATAAGCTTGGACCGCTATAATAAGCCCGGTTTTTGCGAAATCCCCGTATTACACTATTCGCGAAAAATCGTCTTTTGGGGCTCTGTGATGCCACAATTTTCGAGATCCGACAGTAACCAACGTCCCGAAGGAAATAAATAGTACCTTCGGGACATTTTTTCCTTGCTTCTTTGTTATGAAAGTACCATAGTTGGGCACGGGGGTGTGGAGTAAAATTCCTCGTACTTGCGACAGGATATCTGGCAGCTGTCTGCTGGACTATATAACGAATGAGCGAATCTTTTCGATTTAATACAATTTTGAGCCGAGTCACACAAACCATTGTCCTGGTGTACCAGGCCATTGCTGTCCTGGTCTTTGTGGCCTCGATCTTTCTTGGATACAACTGGTTAACAAAACCGTTCATCGGGGGATTTTTTGAACAGACGATGGTATTGAACGGCTCCGATACCCGCGAAGCTGGCAAACACTGGCAGCTCTACGGGCGCGGATTTCAGCTGGGAGATCAACTGGTTTCGGTTAATGGTGTGATGGTCTCGAGCTCAGGAGATCTGGCTGGGGCACTCAACTCCCGGCAGGTAGGACAGACCGTCCCCGTGGAGATGCTGACCTCCGCCGGGGATGTTCGCACGACAGACATCACCTTGCAGTCGTTATCAACGGTCGATCGAATTTCCTACTTCATTCTGCCTGCGATCCTGAGCCTGATTTTCCTGGGCATCAGCCTGTGGATTTTTGGCCTGCGCCGGACGGAATCAGCGGGGCGCGCATTCTCCATGATGACTACCTCGATGGCGATCGTGATCGGTGGCCTGTTCGACTTATATACAACTCACTACTTTACCTATCTTTGGACGCTCGCGGCTGCCCTCTCCGGTGGCGCTCTGATCGACCTGGCGCTTTGTTTCCCGCAGGAGGCAAGGTTCTTATTCCGCCGCCCGTATCTGCGCTGGTTTGGGTATGCCATTGGAATTATCCTGGCGCTTAATGCCTTCATCAAACTCAATGATCTCGCCAACCCGACCGCTTATTTTGGTGCCTGGCGGAACATCTATATCTTTGTCGGGATCTCGGCGTTATTCTATTTCGGCGCGCTGGGGTATCATGCCTTCATCTCGCGTTCGCCGGTCGTAAAAAGTCAGGCGCGAACCATATTGTTTGGATCTTTGCTTGCGTTTGGTCCCGTCGTTTTCTGGCTGCTGTATTCTTCCTGGCGAAATGCATTTCTGGGTTTCGAAAATTCTGTTGCCTTCAACCCATACCTCTTCGTTCCCTTCATTTTTTTCCCGCTGGCGAATGGATATGTGATTCTGCGCTTCCGGCTGCTGCGCACCGATTACTGGGTGCGTCAGGGAATGGTCTATTCGCTGCTGACCATTTTTGTGGTTGCGGCGTATGGACTGCTGGTAACCGGCATTTCCTATCTTTTCTCGGTCAACATCCCGTATGGCAGTCCATACCTGATCGGCGCGTTGGTGCTCTTCATCGCTTTGATTCTCGATCCATTACGCACACGCCTGCAGGTTCTGGTCGACAGCACGTTCTTCCGCGGGCAGCGCGCCTATGAGGAGCGTCTGCGGTCCTTCAGCCATGATCTAACCAACGCCCTTGACCTGAATTCAATTGGACGCGTCCTGCGTGAACAGATCGCGAGTAGTCTGGTCCCGGATCGACTTCACATTTACACCTATGATTCGTTGAACGATCAATATGCTGCACTGGCCAATGGCGATGGGCGGCCTACGAGCGATATTCGTTTTTCGTCGAACAGCCCGCTGGTGCAATACTTCCAGAAAGAGCAGATACCGCTTTATCTCGATATGATCAGTCCGCCTACCTCCATGCGCGGCGATGAAGCCCGGCTCTCGCTGTTGGGAGCGCGTCTCTTTGTAGCGCTGCCGGGTGAGGAAAAACCGGTGGGCTGGCTTGCTCTCGGTACGCCGCTTTCCGGTGGTGTGTACACGCCCAAAGACCTGGATTTTCTGGACAGCCTCTCCGACCAGAGCTCGGTGGCCATCTCCCGTGTCCAGACCGTGGTGAACCTGGAACGCCGTGTGCAGGAAATGAACGCCCTGACGCGCGTCTCGCAGGGCGTGAATGTCACTCTTACCTTCGATGATGTGCTGGAACTGATCTTTGCGCAGGCCTCGCAGATCATCCCATCGTCCATGTTCCACATAACGCTTTACAGTAAAGCGGCCAATTACTTCTATTATGCCTTCCGCGTGGACGACAATGAGCGCATCACGACCCGCGAGAATCAGCCTCTGCCCCCCAGCCTGGGACTCGGCCCCGAGATCATTCGGAAGGGCCGAACGATCCTCACACAGGATTATCTGCGTGAGTGTCAGATCAGGAATATCACGCCATCAGCGCAGGGTATCTATGCCTGGATGGGCGTGCCGCTCAACTCCGGCGCGGAGACCATGGGCTCGCTGAGTGTGGGCAGCAACGATCCAACGGTCACGTATACACGCGCCCAGCTCGACCTGTTGCAAGCCATTGCCGACCAAACGGTCGGCGCGATCGTCAAGGCTCGCCTGCTGCAGGAGACGCAACAGCGCGCTCACCAGCTTTCGACGTTGAACGAAATTACCCGTCAGCTCACATCCACTCTTGAACAGGAACCTCTCCTGCGGAACATCCTGGAAAATGCTGTCAGTATCTTGAACTGTGAAGCCGGAACGTTGTTCATGATGGATGACCAGACCGGCGATCTGGTTTTCCGGGTGACGGCCGGACCTGTTGCCAGTAACCTGTTGGGGCAGCGCCTCCCGGCCGGTACGGGGATTGTGGGAAGGGCAGTTCAGCTTGGCGCACCGGTGATCGAGAACGACGGGCAGCGTTCGCCAGCGCATTTTGGGATTCCTGATAAGCAGACAGGTTTTACCTCCCGTTCGCTTCTTGCGGTACCCATGCAGATCAAGGACCGTGTGCTTGGCGTGATCGAAGTCATCAACCGCCGCGATGGTCTTCCGTTCGTGGAAGATGACCAGAATCTGCTCACCGCGTTTGCCGGTCAGGCGGCGGTTGCCATTGAAAACGCTCGCCTGCTGGCTCTCACCGACCAGGAGCTGGCCGCCCGCGTGGAAGAGCTCTCGATCATGGGTCGGATTGTGCGCGAGCTGAACGCGAGCCTTGAAGTGGATCGTGCCATGCGCATTACCCTCGAGTGGGCCATGCGCCAGTCCAATGCGGAAGCAGGTATGATCGGGATGCTCGAGGAGAGTGAGATCCGCATCATGGCTCAGCAAGGCTATGAAGAGATTGTTACTGAACATTCCACCTCACGCATTCCGCTTGAGCTGCCCGCTATTATGTCAGCGATCCAGACCGGCCAGTCGAACCAGGTCTCTTTGGTGGGCAACGGTTCCAAAGGTATCCTCCCAAGCGCGCATACGCAGATCATTATTCCCATCCGCCGCGAGGCGCAGGTGATCGGACTGATCTTATTGGAAAGCACAAGCGACTCACAGGGGAACCTGGCCTTCCTGAACCGTTTGAGCGATAACGCAGCGATCGCCATTTCAAACGCCCAGCTCTATGACGCCATCCAGCGTGCCAACCTTGCCAAGAGCGAGTTCGTCTCCTTCGTGGCGCATGAATTGAAGAACCCGATGACATCCATCAAAGGATACACAGAGCTCCTTGCTGCCGGGTCGGTGGGACAGATCAATGAGATGCAGGCCAACTTCTTGAACACCATCCGTTCCAACGTGGAGCGCATGTCCACGCTCGTTTCTGATCTGAACGACAATGCCAAGATCGAAGCCGGCCGTCTGCGTCTCGACTTCAAGCCTGTCGAAGTACGCGAAGTGGTGGAGGATGTGATCCGTTCGACGCGGCGGCAGATCGAAGATAAGCGCCAGACCATTGAGCTTCACCTCTCCGCCGGGTTGCCGGAGGTCTGGGCGGACCGTATCCGCGTAGGGCAGGTGCTCACCAACCTGGTCAGCAATGCTCACAAATACACGCCCGAAGGTGGAAACCTCGTGATCGGTGCTGAAGCAACCACGAATCAGTGGGATCCGGAAGGCGCCAAACAGGTTGTCCATCTCTGGGTGAAGGACAATGGCATTGGGATCAGCATTGAGGATCAGGCAAAGATCTTCCAGCGCTTCTTCCGTTCCGATGATTCAAAGGCGCGTGAGGTCCCTGGCACGGGCCTGGGCTTGAACATCACCAAGAGTCTGGTCGAGATGCAGGGAGGGCGGATCTGGTTCGATAGCGAGTTCCGCAAAGGCACGACCTTCCACTTTACGATCCCGGTCGCCGAAGGATAAACGAAATGGCGCTTACAGCATCCACGGGTTATGCACAGGCATTGAACGGCCGCGAAGCGGGTCTGCAGGCTACGCATCAGGCCTTGAACAAGCTCGGTTCGGGGACACCTGGATTTGCTTATGTCATCGCTTCACATCAGTATCAGGCACGTGAAGTGGTTAGCGGTGTATCCAGTTTGCTCGGCGATACGCCGATGATCGGCTTTAGCAGTTCGGTCTGCCTGGCAGGTGACGGCGTGCATCCTAATTCGGTGCTGGTCGGGCTGCTGTCTGGGGACGTGCAAGCTGAGACGCGCTGGATGCCAGGTTATGCCCAGAGCGGCCGCGAGACCGGCGCGCAGCTCTCGCAGCAGATCGCCGACCAGACCGATACACGTGGTCTCTTCTTCTTTGCAGATGGCTTCAACGGCGATGCAGACCAGTTGTGCAGTGTTCTTTCCACAGGCTCCATCCCGCTGGCTGGCGGGCTATCCTCGGGAGATCTGCACACCGGGCATTCGTACCAGATCGCCGGTCCGCAAAACGGGACGGGCGCGCTGGCGGCTGCCTTCCTACGCGGGAATTTGCGCGTGGGTGTGGGCGCCGCGCACGGCTGGAATCCGATCGGCAGCCAGTTCCGCGTCACCCGTTCGCGCGGCTTCTGGCTGCGCACGCTTGACGGCCGTCCGGCCTCCGAGACCTATGCACAGCTGTTTGGGTATCCGGCGCGCGAGTGGGCGTTCCCGCCATTGAGTCATCTGGCGCGTCTCTACCCGCTCGGCGTGGAGCAGGGAGACCAGCTTGTCATCCGGGCCCCGATCCGCGTGGAAGCCGATGGCAGCTTCCGCATGAATGCTCCTGTGCGCGATGGTGTGGATGCTTATCTTCTGGTCGGCAGCCGCGTATCGTGTGAGCAGGCTGCCCAGCACGCCGCGCAGCAAGCCTTGCAGCAGCTGGACGGCAGCAAGCCGGTCTTTAGTCTGGTGCTTGTCGATATTGCCTGGGAGATGCTGCTTAAGTCTCACCCAGGTGCAGAGGTGGCTGCTGTGCAAGATATCCTCGGAAAAGAGATTCCGCTTGCCGGGGGGTATACACTCGGACAGGTCATTCCTGGAAAGCCTGCAGGCTCTCCACAGCTACTAAATCAACATATCGTTGTGGTTGCCTTTGGCGAAGCCTAGATCTTATACATAAGACGGAACGCCGTGACATAGCTTGTAATGTCCGGCGTTTTTCTTTTTTCTCAGAAGATATATAATGGCCAAAAGAGGAGATGAGCATGAAAACTAAAACTCTCTTAATGCTTTTCATCGGGTTAACTCTATTGGTAGGTTGTGGTTCCCCGGCAACTCCGGCGCCTCCCGTTGCTACTCTGACCCCAACGTTATTTATTGCCACACCCACGTTTCTGCTAACGCCCGGCGGGATCACTCCTCCACCGGGCGCGACGGCAGGGCCCAATCCCTCCACGATCTGCACGGACGCCCAGTCCACAGCCCTGATCGATTCCTTCAAAACAGCGATATTGAATTCAGATGGACCTCAGTTAAGCTTACTTGTCAGTCCCGCGCGCGGCATGGATGTAGCTCGTTTCAGAGATGGCACCGTCATCACCTATACGCCACAACATGCAAAATTCCTGTTTGAAACCACCTTCGAAGTGGATTGGGGAACTGCACCTGGTAGTGGCGAGGCAGTGAGAGGTCCCTTCCATAATGTGATTGTGCCTGAGCTTGAAAAGGTATTCAGCCAGTCATACACGCTCCACTGTAATGAGCTAAAACTAGGCGGCGCGACCTACCAGGCCGAATGGCCGTATCAGGGCGAATATTATTCGGTCCATTTCCCGGGCACACCGGCCAATGGAAATATGGATTGGTACACCTGGGTCATGGGCATCGAATATGTCAGTGGCAAGCCATACATCTACGCGTTGATCCCATTCTTCTGGGAACCTTGATGGTTTCATAAGCCTTGCGAAGGTTTAGGAGGGCATGATTTCACGCAGCAACCCTCGCAAGGCTATTCCTTTTCTAAGGTAAGAAATCCCCGGCTGTTGTATACTAAGTTTATAGTTATTGCAAAAACTTGCAATAAGACTTCCTATGTCGTGCGCCTCTGAATATGCTCTTCAACTCCGCGCTCGCGGCTATCGCCTTACGTCCCAGCGTCTGGCGATCCTTCACGTTCTGCGCCATGCCGGCACTCACCTTTCCCCGAGTGAGGTCTATAAGCTCGCCAAACGAGAGCTTCCCGGACTCACCGAACCTACGGTGTACCGCACCCTCGAGTTTCTTGCAGAAAACGGTTTGGCTCGCGCGGCACACACAGGTAACGGTCATCTAAGGTATGAAATCGCCGGCAAAGAGCATCATCATGTCGTATGCCGCCTGTGCGGGAATGAAATGGAAGTGGAGCACGCCCTGCTGGAAACTCTTTACCGAAAATTGGAATCAGCAACCGGATATTTGCGTATTGATAGCCATATGACGTTCTTTGGCATCTGCCCCGGTTGTCAATGATGTTCAATGAGGAGATTTAAACATGCACTATTCCCCCGCGCCTTTACACATTCCTGACGGATTTTTGAGCTTTGCTGTATCGATCATCTGTTGGGTGATCACTGCCATTACTCTTAGCCTGGCGATCTCACGCTCGAATCGATCGCTTGGCGAACGACAGGTTCCGTTGATGGGTGTGATGGCAGCTTTCATTTTCGCTGCCCAGATGATCAACTTCCCGGTCGCGGGTGGCACCTCGGGCCATTTGCTGGGCGGAGCCCTGGCTGCGATCACGCTCGGTCCATGGGCCGGGATGCTGGTGATGACCGCGGTCATTGCTGTGCAAGCGCTGCTCTTTCAGGATGGCGGCCTTCTTGTGATGGGCGCCAACATTTTCAACATGGGGTTGATCACGGTTGCGATCGGGTATGGTCTTTATCGCAGTGTTACGAGGGGAAATCGCACGCTGAAGCTGACCGTGGCCGGCATCGCGGCCTGGCTCTCGGTAATGGCCGGGGCGCTGTTCACGTCGCTACAGCTCTGGCTGAGTGGCACCTCGCAATTACAGATCGTCATCCCTGCAATGTTGACCGTCCATGCGCTGATCGGCGTGGGTGAGGCGCTCATCACGGTCGCCGCGTTAACCTTTATCCTGCAGACACGCCCGGACCTGATCGGCGAGAATTCTGCTTCTGCCACAGGCAGCCGCGGCTGGATCCTGGCCGGCGTGTTGATCTCCCTGGCTGTGGTTTTGCTCTCACCCCTCGCTTCCGCCGACCCCGATGGACTCGAGCGCGTCGCGGGCGACCTGGGCTTTTTGAGCAAAGGTGCCTCTGCGCCGTTCCAGTTCATTCCCGATTACACTCTGCCTTTCCTCGGCGAGACCCAACTTTCCACCATCCTGGCCGGGATGATCGGACTGGCTGTGGTTGGCGCGATCATCGTTTTGCTTGGCCAGGGATTGAAAGCAAAATCTTGAGCCTCGCGCTGAGTGCTCCGCAATCGAAGCGCGAAGATCGTAAATCTAAACTCGCAAGTCGTAAATCGTAAGATGCATTTCGACGCTTTTGATCGTTATCAAGAAACCGATAGTTTTCTTCACCGCCTCGACCCGCGCGTCAAGGTGGTGGTCACGGTGGCCTTTATCCTATCGAATGCGCTGCTGCCAGACGGCGCGTGGATCGCTTTTGGGCTCTCCTGGTTATTCCTTCTTCTAGCCAACTGGTATTCCAGCCTCGGCATCGGGTTCACCTTCAAACGTTCACTGGTCGCATTGCCCTTTGCCCTCATTGCCGTCACGGTGCTCTTTTCGATACCGGGCAAGCCTCTTTCTACTTTCCACTTTCTCTTCTGGGACCTCACCATCACCGATGCAGGCCTTCTGCGTTTTGCGAGCATCCTCGTCCGCTCGTGGCTCTCGGTGCAAATGGCGATTCTGATGGTTGCCGTCGTGCGCTTCCCGGACTTGATCCATGCCCTGGAGCATCTGCGTGTGCCATCCATATTGACCACCATTATCGCGTTCCTCTATCGTTATCTCTTTGTGCTGGCAGATGAAGTCTTTCGCTTGATGCGTGCAAGGGAGTCTCGTTCGGCCGCACTGGCGTCCGCTGTACCCGGACATAAAATGGGAAGGAGTGTTGCGTGGCAGGCCCAAGTCGCCGGGCATATGGCCGGGCAGCTTTTCTTGCGGAGTTATGAGCGCAGCGACCGTGTCTACAACGCGATGCTGGCGCGCGGTTACCGGGGCCACATGGAAACGATCAACCCGCATGAGCTTCGTCGTCGTGATTACCTCACGACCGCGCTCGCGCTGTTAGCAATCCTTTTCTTCCAAATAGTGGGACGGTTATGACAGACGTTTTACGAGTCCACGACCTGCACTTTTCCTATCACGATGGCCTGGTGGCGCTGCGTGGGGTTTCCTTCCAGATGTGCGCAGGCGATAAGGTCGCTCTGGTAGGACCGAACGGCGCTGGGAAATCAACGCTGATGTTGCATCTAAACGGGATCCTGAACGGCCGAAAAGGCGAGGTGTTCGTAGGCGGGCAGCGCCTTGCGCGCGAGAATCTGCCGGCCATCCGCGCCATGGTGGGACTCGTCTTCCAGAACCCGGACGACCAGCTCTTCTCCCCGACCGTGTTTGAGGATGTGGCCTTTGGTCCGCTCCACATGGGACTGCCAATGCATGAAGTGGAAACGCGCGTTGAGTCCGCGCTCGTGGCGGTGCGGATGTCCGCATTTCGCGACCGCCTGTCGCATCACCTGAGTGTGGGTGAAAAGAAACGGATCGCCATCGCCACGGTCCTTTCCATGGACCCACAGATATTAGTTCTGGACGAGCCCTCCGCCGGCCTCGACCCGCGCGGCCGCAGGACGTTGATCAACTTGCTGCGCGATCTGCCGATCACAATGCTCGTCTCCACGCATGATATGAAACTGGTGCAGGAATTATTCCCTCGCACGATCGTAATGGATGAAGGGCAGATCGTTGCAGATGGCAGGACGAAGGATATTCTGGACGATGAAGAGCTACTCACCGCGCATGGGCTGGAAAAACCATAGTCGGTTCGGCAAGGTCTACGACCGCAGCCGGCAAATTGACCGAAGGTCTTCCACTGATAAGAAAGCCTGCTTCAGAAATGAAGCAGGCCTTTGATTTAATACGAAGTTGCATCGAAAACATAGCTGCTTTATGCTGTACCCTAAAATTTGAAAATGCCGTCTTGTTTTAGATCGCTCAGCAAACAAGTCTGAACAATATTCCATCTTTGCAGGGAGGAAGGCGGCTCCCGGGGAGAATTCATGTTCTTCATTCATCATCAATTTTTGATTGCACGACTTATCCTGGTCCTGGCTCTGTTGGGCGGGATGTTTGGATCGATGCCTGCCGAGTCGGCTCGCGCGGAAACCTTTGGATATCGCGCGGCTCCAAATGGGGCCACCAGCGGTGATTGCGGTGGGAATTGGTCAAGCCCATGTGAATTGCAATACCTTCTGAGCCTCCTTACCATGGGCGGCGAAATATGGTTGAAAGAAGGGACCTATAAGCCCGGAACTGATCGTGACTCGACATTCCGCCTCCGGGATGGAATTGCTATGTACGGCGGTTTTGCCGGGACAGAAGCCTCGCGTGACCAACGCGACCCGGCTGCGCACGTCACTATCCTGAGCGGCGACCTGAATGGGGATGACAACAGCAACATCGCCTTCGATGAGCCCACGCGCGCCGAAAATGCCATCCATGTGGTTTCGAGTGGTTTTGTGGGAAGTTCTGCCATCCTCGATGGACTAACCATAAGCGGCGGAAACGCCAATCTTACTCCTGGCACTCACACTGCCCGGGGTGGAGGCATGTGGAACGGGAATGGCAGCCCTACACTTACAAACGTGATCTTTGCCAACAATTCTTCCATCGAGATTGGCGGGGGGATGTTCAATGAGAATAACAGCCAGCCAGTTCTGACAACTGTTTCCTTCATTAACAATACCTCGGAAGGCGGCGGTGGCCTTGCCAATCATCGCAGCAGTCCGGTGCTCACAAACGTAGTATTTGCAAGTAACTATGCAACCTATTCCGGTGGCGGGGCACTCAACGTGATGGAGAGCCATGCAACGTACACAAATATTACGTTTCAGGGTAATTCCGCGTTCAGCTTCGGCGGAGGGATGAGTAATTATGATTCCAACGTCAGGGTATCGAATTCCACGTTTCGTAATAATGCCGCGTTTGGCGGGAGTCATCCCATCTATAACCATGATCAAATCCCACCGTTTGGCGGTGGGATGTATAACTCTAACAGCGATGCGATCATTGTTAACTCAACCTTTAGCAATAACCGGGCGGGGAATGAAATGTATTTGAACGCCGGCAGTGGGATCGGCAATCAGGACAGTGACCCAACCTTGACGCATGTCACGATCTCGGAGAGCCTGGATGGGATTATGAATGATGCCAGCAACCCGGTCGTGCGAAACAGCATCATTTGGGGCAGTATAGAAACGACCACTATGATCGCGATCCTTGACATGAACAATAGCAATAGTGTCGTGAGCGATAGCGTCATCTGGAATGGATTCCCAGGCGGCACGAATATCATCACTGCAAATCCGTTGCTTGGTTCATTGGGCAATTACGGCGGCAATACCGAGACGATTTCACTGCAACCGGGCAGCTCCGCGATTAGTCAGGCGAATCCCGCGTATTGTCCCGCGACCGACCAGCGTGGTCTGGCACGTCCACAGGGTACAGGCTGTGATATTGGTGCATACGAGTATCAAGCTCCTGTTATTTCACCAGGCGACACGGTCCGCGTTTCGAACGGATCGAATGGCGAGCTAACAAACGGTTCATCAGTGTCTCCCTCCATCTCAGCAGATGGGCGATATGTAGCGTTTACTTCTCTTGCCACGAATCTGGTATCCAGTGATACCAATGGAGTAGGAGACATTTTTGTATATGATATGCAAACGGGTACAACCACGCGTGCCTCGGTCACTTCGAACGGCACACAGGCAAACGGGGAATCATCTCATCCCTCTATCTCTGCGGATGGACGCTACGTAGTGTTTACTTCATCTGCAATGAACCTTGTGCCAGGTGATACCAATGGAAGATATCATATCTTCATGCACGACATGCAAACGGGTTTGACGACACAAGTTTCGGTAGATTCGAGCGGTGCACAATTAGATGGTAGTTTCAACTATCCCTCTATCTCAGGCGATGGGCGCTATGTAGCGTTCGAAATGTATGGAAGCGACATCTTCGTACGGGATATGCAAACGGGTGTGACAACGATTGCATCTGTAGATTCAAGCGGTGTACGGGCAAACAGAGAATCATCCAATCCATCTCTCTCAGGAGACGGGCGTTATGTAGTATTCAGATCACCGGCTACAAACTTAGTGTCAGGCGATACCAATGGTGAGGATGATATATTCGTACACGACATGCAAACGGGTGTGACGACACGTATTTCGGTGAATTCAAGTGGTATGCAGGCAGGTGGTGGTTCCTATCCATCGATTTCAGTAGATGGCCATTATATAGTGTATGAGTCTTTTGCCTCAGACCTTGTGTTAGGTGACACCAATTGGACAAGTGATATCTTTGTGCATAATACGCAAACGGGTACAACAACACGTGTCTCTGTCGATTCAAGTGGTGCGCAAGCAAATGATCGATCATATGCTTCATCCATCTCAGCCGATGGACGCTATGTAGCGTTCCTCTCTGCTGCTACCAACCTTGTGCCAGATGATACCAATGGGGCGTCTGACGTTTTTGTACACGATACAGAAACAGGCATAACAACACGTGTCTCGGTAGATTCGAATGGTATGCAGGCAAATAATTTGTGGGCCCCATGGAATGCATCCATCTCTGCTGATGGGCAATACATAGCATTCGACTCTGATGCCACGAACCTTGTACCGCAAGATACAACAAATCAGGATATATTTGTACACCGACAAGCTATCCTCTCAGTACCTGTGACGCCTACTCCCACCCATACAGCAACGAGCACTGCAACTCAGACTCCTACCAGCACTCCAACACCTACGCTTACTTACACGGCGACGCCGACTCTAACCAACACGCCAACGCCTACTGCAACTCCCACGTTTACGCCGACCCCGACAGTTTCACCTCTGACATGGGTGGTTCAAAATGCGAATTCTGGGGGCGCCGGTTCACTTCGTCAGGCAATCATTGATGCCGGCCCTGGGGATATTATAAAATTTGATCCTATGCTATCTGGCGCAACGATAAGTTGGGGATCACAAAGCTCCCTGACCAAAAATATCACAATCGATGCTACAAACCTGAGCAGGCCTGTCACGCTCAATGGTGGTACTACTTCAAGACTTTTCCACGTTGCGGCTGGAGTTACTGTCGAATTAAAGAACATTGTCCTGCAAAACGGTGGTGGTTCTAACCCTGGAGGAGCTGTATACAACGAAGGTACACTGAAATTAAAGAACGTCGTCATTTCCAACAATACTGCGTCGACTACTGGCGGAGGAGTCTACAATAAGGGTCAACTGGTTGTCATCGACAGTACCTTCACAAACAACCGCGCAGTCCAGGGCGACAGTGGTGCAATAGACAACAGGGGCACACTTTTGATCGAAAAGAGTACCTTTATCAATAACTCTGCGGACACCGTTTGTTTCATGAGCTGCAGTGGAGCGATTGTAAGTAATGGTGAAATGGTTGTCAAAAATAGCACCTTTTATGATAACTATCCAAGCGCTATTCACAGCTATGGTAGATTGACGATTCAGAACGCGACCATCGCATACAATCAAGGCTTTGGTATTACAGCTGCCGGGAATTACACGACAGGTTCTAATACCAGCGAATTGCATTTCATCAATACGATTCTTGCCAAGAATGAGAGCTCATGGCATAGCGCCAGCCAGGATTGTTATAACAATGGTGCCAGGTTACTTACAAACATTGGGAATGTGATCGGATCGGGTAATTGTGGTATTCCTGCAGTTTCCTCTGATCCGAATTTGGGTGATCTTGGAGACTATGGTGGCTCAACGTGGACAATCGGTCTTCTCCCTGGTTCTCCTGCAATCGATGCGGGAGATGACTTGAACTGCCTGGCTACAGATCAGCGTGGTATGGTTCGCCCACAGGATGCTCATTGTGACATTGGTGCGTATGAGTACAATGGTCCTGTTATACCTACTCCAACGAACACGCCAGCCGTCACTCCAACGCCAATTTCAGCGGGCGATACAATACGTGTCTCCATCAGTTCGAGTAATGAGCAAGCGAATGATGCGTCAAGCAGTGCATTGATCTCAGCGGATGGGCGCTATGTCGTATTTACTTCGAATGCGACAAACCTCGTCTCCGGCGATACAAATGGGAGGGAAGACGTTTTTCTGTGCGATATGCAGACGGGCCTCACCCGGCGCGTGTCCATCTCTTCAAACGGTTTGCAGGCAGTGGGTCGTTCCTATGATCCGGCCATCTCAGCAGATGGGCGCTATATCGTCTTTTCCTCCGAGGCGACGAATCTTGTTCCGGGAGATACCAATCAAAACCCGGATATTTTTCTTCACGATTCGTCGACGGGGTTAACAACACGTGTCTCAATTGATGCGAGTGGTGTACAGGGAAATAGCTTTTCCTACGCTCCATCGATCTCGGCAGATGGACGCTATATCGCCTTTAGCTCTTTAGCCACAAATTTCGTGCCAGCAGATACAAATGGAGCAAATGATGTCTTTGTTCGAGATATGCAAACGGGTCAAGTTAGACGTGTTTCCGTCGATTCAAATGGTGGGCAAGGAAACGGGATTTCGAATGCCCCGGCTATTTCCGCGAACGGACGTTATGTAGCGTTCCGTTCATCCGCCACAAATCTTGTGCCGGGTGATACCAACGCCAGCGCTGATATCTTTGTACACGATTTACAAACGGGTATAACGACCCGCGCTTCGGTAGATTCGAGTGGGGTGGAGGCAAACAATGGATCAAGCGCCCCAACCATCACAGCCGATGGGCGTTATATAGCATTCTCTTCAGATGCCACCACTCTCGTTCCAGGAGATACAAACGGAACCACAGACGTTTTTATTCACGATATGCAAATGGGTGTAACAACACGTGTCTCCGTCCATTCCAATGGAGCACAATCTGACAAAGGATCCTACAATCCGTTTATCTCATCGGATGGCCGCTATATAGTATTCGATTCATGGGCCGCTAACCTTGTGTCAGATGATACGAATGCCAGGTATGATATTTTTGTACATGACATGCAAATGGATGCAACATCGCGTGTATCAATCGCCTGGAATGGGGCACAGGCAAATGGTGATTCTCAAGCTGCTTCTATTTCAGACGATGGACGTTATATAGCGTTTTATTCTTCGGCCTGGAATCTTGTGGCAAACGATACAAATTTGAAATCGGATATCTTTGTACATCGGCAAAATGCTCTTTCCCTACCTCCAACATTCACGCCGACTGCGACAATTACGCCTACGCCCACTTTTACTCCAACCTTTACGCCAACTGTCACGCCTACGAATACCTTCACCCCAACCGCGACTCCTCCATATTCATACAAGCCTCTCTATCTGTCATTGACCGGGAGCCAGACGATCGGGGGCGTGTCTTCAGCGGATGAAGATATCTTGAAATTCGATGGGCAGAGCTGGAGCCTGTTCTTCGACGGCTCGGATGTCGGCATGGGCAGCCCGGACCTATTCGCCTTCTCCTTCCTGGACGCGGATACGATCCTGATGTCGTTTAGCGCGAACGTCAAGATCGGTGGAGTGACGGTTACCCCACAAGATGTCCTACGCTTCGATGCCACTTCGCTCGGGAGCTCCACCGCAGGTCTGTTCAGTCTTTATTTTGATGGCAGCGACGTGGGGTTCGACACCACGGCGGAGAATATCGATTCGCTGACCCTGCTTCCCGATGGACGCCTGCTGATCTCGACGACCGGCAATCCCTCCGTCCCGGGTTTCACCACCGGCAGAGATGAGGATGTTCTGGCGTTTACACCAACCTCCTTGGGCGATACCACGAGTGGCTCCTGGTCGCTCTACTTCGACGGCTCCGATGTCGGCTTAGGCGAGACCAGTGATGAAGACGTGGATGCATTAGACGTGACTTCCGATGGAAACATCTATTTGTCCACGCTGGGCAATTTTGCTGGGAGCGGCTTGAGCGGCGCGGATGAAGATGTATTTGTCTGTGTACCCACCTCGACCGGCGATGTTACGGCCTGCAATTACTCTCCGTCTCTCTACTTCGATGGCAGCACGTGGAACCTGTCCGCTAACGATGTGGATGCGGTCAATATTATTCCTTCAGGCTCCATCCCGACATCTACTCCGACCAATACACCTGGCCCCACCAACGCGCCGACGGCGACCGCTACGCCCTCACGTACCCCAACCGCAACCGCAACTGGAGGTCCCACTTCGACGCCCACCGTGACGTCCACAACCGGTGCCACACCTACACCGACCTTCACCAAAACTGCAACGCCCACTTTTACAGCCACTGCGACGCTGACCAGCAGCCCCACGTCGACACCGACGAACACGCCATCTTCCGGTGTCCTCACCTATTCCGCGCAGCCAGATGGTGCAGCAGGCGTGGATACCTATCTGTTCAGCAGCTCAGCCACGACCAACTTTGGCACTGACGTGGCGATGGGCATCGGGGAAAATAACAGTGCCACCGGTCGAGTTGCGCGCGGATTGATCAAATTCGATCTGTCCTCCATTCCTTCGAATGCCACGATCGTCTCTGCTACATTATCTTTGTGGACAGCCAGCGATCTCTCGGACAATGACCGAATCTTGCGCGTTTATCGACTCAAGGTACCTTTTGACGAATCGCAGGCGACATGGAACCTTGCCAGGACGGGCGCCAGTTGGCAGTCACCGGGCGCTTCAGGAGTCAACGATCGTGAAACCCTCGACATAGGTTCCATGCAGATCCTTGCCAGTGAGCCAATCGGCGTGCAAAAGCAAATCTCCCTTTCGCCAGCTAAGGTCCAAGAATTAGTGAACGGGATCTTTGCTAACAACGGCTTCCTTCTGGCTATGGATACGGAACTGAATGACCGGTTCAACTACAAATCCTCAGATACCTCCACCGCGGCTAACCGGCCGATGCTGGTCATCCAGTACACGCTGCCGTAACGGCCGTGAACCAAAATAACGAAGCGCCGCTGAAATTTCAGCGGCGCTTTCCAATTACCAATTACAAATTACTTTTACAATCCCGCAGCACTCTTCAGCGCTTCGGCCTTATCCGTGCGTTCCCAGGGGAACTCGATATCATCGCGGCCAAAGTGACCGTATGAAGCGGTCTTCTGATAGATCGGCTTGCGCAGTCCCAGGTCACGGATGATCGCGCCGGGGCGCAGGTCGAAGAACTCGCTGATTAGCGCGGCGATCTTGTCATCGGCGATCTTCGCCGTGCCAAACGTTTCCACGTTGACCGAAAGCGGGTGCGCAACGCCGATCGCGTACGCGAGCTGTACTTCCACGCGATCGGCAATACCTGCAGCGACAATATTCTTAGCCACATAACGCGCCGCATAGGCTGCGGAGCGATCCACTTTTGTGGGGTCTTTTCCGCTGAATGCGCCGCCGCCATGACGACCCATGCCGCCGTATGTATCCACGATGATCTTGCGGCCGGTTACGCCGGCATCGCCCATCGGGCCGCCAACCACGAAGCGTCCGGTCGGGTTGACATACACCTTGATGTTGTTATCGACCATATCCGCAGGAAGCGTGGGCATGATGATCTGTTCGGTGACGATTTCAGTGATCTCAGCCTGAGAGACATCCGGTGCGTGTTGTGTGGAGATGAGTACCGTATCGACGCGTTTGGGCTTTCCCATTGAATATTCGATCGTGACCTGACTCTTCGCGTCGGGGCGAAGCCATGAGATGCTTCCATCTTTGCGCAATTCACTCTGTCGACGTGTCAACTTGTGAGCCAGATAGATGGGCAGGGGCATAAGAGTTGACGTTTCGTTACAGGCAAAACCGAACATCATACCCTGGTCGCCTGCGCCAATCGTTTCAACTTCCGCGTCCGTGATCTCATCCACAGGACTGCTTCGCTGGTGACCGTTGCGTGACTCGAGTGCATGGTCCACACCCATGGCAATATCGGGGCTTTGGCTGGCAATGGCTGCAAGCACGGCGCAGGTATGACCGTCAAAGCCTTTTTCACTGCTATCGTAACCGATGTCCAGTACTACTTTTCGCACGAGATCGTCGAAATTGACAAAGGCCTGTGTGGTGATCTCCCCCAACAATGCGACAAAGCCCGTCTTCGTGGCGGTCTCGCAGGCGACGCGCGAGCGTGGGTCCTGCTCGAGGCAGGCGTCCAGCACGGCGTCTGAGATCTGATCGCAGAGCTTGTCAGGGTGCCCCTCGCTCACTGATTCCGATGTGAACATCAGTTTGGAGGCTGTCATGAAAGTGTTGCTCATTGGTTTGTTGAAACTCCTTTAGAAATGAAATTGCCCCTTCAGACGAGCAGAAAGGGCAATCAGTGTTCGAGTGTGAAGCCCTCTCATCTCCCAGAACATCCGTCTGTCGGAATTGGCACCTTTTCAGCGTTTGTCTAATGATGACTTTTTTGCTGGCAGGTTGTCGAGGCATCGCAGGGCCGTTCCCTCCGCCTCTCTGGATAAGAGCGCCTTGTGGGGCT
>DATHTL010000050.1:0-3055 GCA_035463255.1 Anaerolineales bacterium
GATCTCCCCGGAGGTGGAGCGATCCAGCCCGGTCACCATGTTCACCAGAGTTGTCTTGCCGCTGCCGGATTTTCCTGTAACGATCAGAAATTCTCCGCGATGGACTTGCAGGTCGATGCCTTGCAGCGCTGTCACCGAGCCTGCCCGGCTGTTATACGTCTTAACCACATTTCGCAATTCGATCAATGGCTGAGGAAGTTCTGCCCGTAGGACTGCTCCGCTTGTGTTTGAATGAAGTTTTTGTTCCAGCATGTTGGACTCCACTACCGGTTGGTGAACTCATCGACGATGTGACCATCAGCGAGCCGGATCGTGCGTTGAGCTCTCGTCGCCAGGTCGTTATCATGGGTGACCATCAGGATGGTTTTTCCCGCCTGAGCCAGAGTCTCGAAGAGGTGGAAAACCATTTCAGCCGATTTCGAGTCGAGGTTGCCCGTTGGCTCATCTGCCGTGAGCAGAACCGGATCGTTTGCCAGGGCGCGGGCAATGGCGATACATTGCTGCTGCCCGCCGGAGAGCGAATTTGGAAGACGGTGCGCCAGGTCGGCCATGCCAACCAGCTCAAGTAAATACATTGCGCGCTCCGGTCGCTCTGCACGTGGATACCGTACTCCGTAATCCATGGCCAGCAGAATATTTTCCACGGCGGTCAGAGTAGGTAAAAGTTGGAAGAATTGGAAGATCACGCCGATCGAGCGACCGCGCCAGACGGCAATTTGCTCTTCGCTCAGCGTGTGGATATGAATATGATCGATGATCACTTCGCCTGAAGTGGGGCGGTCGATTCCGGTGATCACGTTGATCAGCGTAGATTTGCCACTGCCAGACTTGCCAATGATCGAAACAAAAGCGCCCGACTCAACTTCGAGGTCCACGCCTTTGAGCGCGGTAAAGGTACCTGCCGAGCTTTGATAGGTTTTTACGACATCCCGCAGGTGGACCAGCCGGCCGTTGAATTCACTCCTCTGACCGGGTTCGGGCTGATTGGTATCCTGATGCAAATTGACTCCCAGCATAATTATCCTTTGCTCACTCCTTTTTCAAATGAGGTTGCGTCGGTGTCTTTCTGAGCAAGCTCGTACAAAGAAAAAGACCACCAACAACTGGCGTTGCGGTGGTCTCGCTGAAGTCTGGTAGCCGAGAGCCGGCGTCAGGTGCCGAGCTCTGTCATGACGACTATCCAATGGCGCCCCGCTAACGCGGGATCTACGACGGGTCTTTCAATCGAGCGCCACAGCTACTCCCCATCGAACAAAAAGAGTATACGACTGCTAATGAGGCTTGTCAATATTTTATGATGTATACAGACCTGACAGGCCCTTAATCTAATTACGAGGAAATCAGCCGATCAGTTGCTTAGCTCGTCATATTTCTTGCGGACCTCACGAATGTCGTCCCACATCAACGCTTTGGGAGAACCCGCTCCCTTGAGCGGTACCCGGAGCAGGTAAGACGGGTGGAAGATGGGCATGATCCAACGGCCGTCCATTTCTGTCCATTTGCCGCGCAGGCTGGTGATGCCCGTCTTGTTAAGCACAGATTGGCAGGCCACATTCCCGGTCAGTAAGATCACGAGTGGGTCCACAAAGCGAATGATCTCGAAGACATACGGCCGGTAATAATTGATTTCTTCGGTGGTGGGCTTGCGAAACGGCTTGCCGTCTTCTCCCGGCGGCATGCGAAAGACGGAATTGGTGATATACACATCTTTTTCAGGGTCAAAGTCTGCCGCCTGGAGGATTTTATCCAGCATCTGACCGGCGCGCCCCACGAACGGTTTCCCTTTGACGTTTTCCTCCGGGCCCGGTGCCTCGCCGATGATCAGCAGCTTGGCATCCGGGTTGCCGCGGCTGATGACGATGTTGGTCCCCGCATCGGCAAGCGGATCGTTCTTCATGCGCTTCAGCGCCTTGATCACATCTTCAAGGGAGTCGAATTTGCTGGCCTTCGAACTGAACATGTCAAATTGATTCATGGTCGGTTACCTCGCAAATCTTTGGGATAAGAAGAATTTTACTTCAGGCTTCCTTCTATGACACATACTTTTCTAACCATCATAGTCCGATGTCTTGTATCGTTCACCAAATGATAAGGATTCTTGCTTAAGAATGCGAAGGATGGCAGCCGCGGCGTTATCAGGAGACTGCAGTAATCTCTGGTTCTTACGCTGGATGAAGACCTCCACATCAGGAAAGTCCGATGGCGAGCTTGTCCGGATGAACGCCTGCATGTCCGTATCGATCACGCCCGGGTCAATGTTGATGGGAATAAAAGGCTGCGGCTGTGCCTGTTGTTCCAGCGCGAGGGAGCGAATAAAGTTTTCCATCCCTGCCTTTGCCGCACAATAAAGCGACCAGCCGGCACGCCCCTTGAGGGCGGCTCCGGAGGAGATATTCAGGATCACTTTTCGGCAGGCTGCTGCTTGAAACTTGTCAATGACTTCAGTGAGGACAAGGATGGGAGAAGCAAAATTTGTGTTGATGTTTTTCAGTATATTGGAATAAGACTTGCTGGATGTCGGCCCCACGGGCTCAAGTGTTCCTGCATTGCTGACGACGATCAATTCCTCTAGGAGCATGTCATCGATCGGCGCTATTGCTTCTTTGACAATGCGTCTGCTGTTTTCTGAATCGGCAAGATCAGCTTGGATCGAATACTCATGCGGAGCCGACCTGGAAAATTCAATAATTCGGTAGTCTCGGGACTTGAACTGTTCGCAGAGTGCGTGCCCGAGGCCTCTCGAGCCACCGGTAATGATAAAAAGCTTCATGGGTAAATTCTCCCGTATGGGAGGATAGCATAACTTTAAGTAACTATCTACCCTTTTTGATTGCTATGCAAACCCTAAGCCTCTTTCCTTCAACGATACCCATCGACCGTGGCCGATCACCAGATGATCGAGCACGTCCACATCCAACAATTTCCCTGCCTGCACGATAGCACGCGTCACCGCAACATCATCAGGACTTGGTTTGGGGTCACGTGGAGTAGGGGCAGGGACGCCATACACAGATTGCTCTGTGCGGTTTTCCCCACCCCTCTCCCCAAACCGGAC
>DATHTL010000051.1:0-3651 GCA_035463255.1 Anaerolineales bacterium
AGCGCTGACGCTCATTTGGAGGTCATGTTTGACTCCCCGAAACTCTGGCATTTCGCCATCCACATCTATACCGCTGGTCTGTTTCCTTGCTGGATGCGAACGATCGGGTACTGCATGCAAACGTAATTACGATCGGATTTCATTCGGTTGAGCTGAAAGATGGATATTTTTACTTGAACGGTGAACCGGTGCGTCTGGTAGGAATCAAAGCACGAATGTAAAAAACGCTCGGGCAAGAGCACTCGCTGTGCAGGCGGCTCTTGAGTGGCGGTTGGGTAATTTCGAACAGATGCTATCTCCTGCCCAGGCGAGTTTTGCGTTCGCATTGGAGGTTTCAGATAGAAGAGATATTGCCATCGCAAGGTTTTATGTGGGTCTTGCTCTGGCGCGGCATGGAGCAAATTATGATCAAGCCTTTTCCTTGCTGGAAGAAAGCTTTATGGAGCTGCGAGCGCTCAACGAGAAATTCTGGCTTGCATATTTTGATCCATACCTTAGTGAATTGCTTGCAGCGCAATTAAGACGAAAACTCCCGGATAGATTCGTACGGAGTCTTGAACTTGCTCGAAAAGTCGGGGAGCGATTAGTCCTGGCGGATGTCTTATCGCATTACGCCACCTGGCTTTTTACCATCCATCGACTGGATGAAGCAAGACAACGAGCTGAAGAAGCGGACAGGTTACGCCAACGGCTTGGTGTCGATAGGCCGGGGGAACATTCGTTTGTCCTTGCGGCAATTGCCTGGCTGGAGGGCGATACACAGAGAGCTCGATCTCTTTACATGCAGATAAAGGAACGTTGGAGCTTGCTAGGGGAGAACGCCTGGAGATCTGTCTGTCTTTCACAGCTTGGTATGCTAGCCATGGAAGAAGGTGACTTACATCAAGCACAGGTCTATCTGGAACAAGCTCTGGTAATTTCACGCCAGGTAGGGTCGCAGGTGTATAGGGCGATGCGTCTCATTGAGTTGGGCAATCTTTTTTATCTGCGAGGGAATCTCGAAGTGTTCAAGCAAAATGCAGTAGAAGGACTTTCCTTAAGAAACTACCTTCTCGAAGGCCATAAAGTCCTAATCTTGGAAACCATCCTTGGTTCTCTTTATTTAGACCAGCCAGAGAGTGTTGCACGAATACTGGGTAGTATTGACAATTCCGAAGCAGAAATTGATCTTATACCAGCAGAGGCGATACCAATACTGTATTGTGGCCGCGCCGAGGGACACGCCCGCAAGGTACTTGGCGTAATGGCTTTTGGGGCCGCATTTTCGGAGGGCCAGAAGATGTCTCTCGATGAAGCTCTTGATCTTGCCTTGAAGACAGTAGAAGAAATATAGCGGGAAATTTCTCTCAGATAGAATTACCTGCCTTCTCCAAAATTCTCGTAATGCACATTCTAGCGCAGTAAAAAGGTTCAATTGTGTACATCCCTGCCCAGGCTGATTCTATGGGGATTCCCAAAAACCCTGCACCTGTGCGCATGCACTGGTAACTAAATATCAAGAAAGGATCTCCGGTCCTTTGTTAGATCGCATTGATTTCAAGATCGAAGTGCCCCAAGTTGATTACGAAAAGTTGAGTGGAGATCGAGTTGGGGAATCATCCGAATGTATCCGTGCCCGCGTCCAAGCTGCGCGTGACTTATAAAGCAAGCGCTTCTCGAAGAACGATTCGTCTGATATTGTCTGCAACGCAGAGATTCGCGTGGGGGAAATCCGGCAGTTTTGCAAGCTACCAGATGATGGTCAAAGCCTGATGCGAGCGGCGATGAGTCAACTCAATTTATCCTCCCTCGCCTATCATCGCATCTTGAAGTTAGCACGTACCATTGCTGATTTTGCATGGAGCGAGTACATCCAATCCGTGCATCTGGCCAAGGCGTTGCAGTATAGACCGAAGCTAATGATGGGGTAGTCGTTTCTTGTCTTTCGCGGAGCGGCAAGCACCTCATTGATAGGTACTAATGGTTTTTCTCGATGAAGTCAGGAAATGATTTGCAAGAAACGTCTGTTTTTACGCCGTCATCTTTTGCAAAAGAAACCTTTAGAGTCTGGCCTGAGTAGGTACCAACGAACATTGGTTGCTCGTTGGTCATCTCTGAACGATCGTTGAGGATCGGGCCGGTTTTCATATTTGCGCGGCGGATTGAATAACTTCGTCAATAAATGTTTCCGACGCGCCCAGATAGTTCGCCTCTTCCCGCAGGGACTCCCAATCGAGCGGGACCTGGCTCTGCTCGCGGATGATATCAAGCAGGTGCCGTCCATCGGCTGCCGCTTGCCGCGCCGCTTCTGAGACCGTCTTTTTGGCTGCCGTGAACCCAATATACGGCGCGAGCGCGTAACTGACCGCTTCTGCCAGCATCAAACCTTGTGATGCAGCGACGTTTGCCCGCATCCGATCGGCGTCGACGACGAGATTCTCGCTCAACCAGGCTGCCTTCTCCAGCGCAGAACCAGTAAGAGCGAACATTTGCGGCAACGCGAGCCATTCCATTTGCCCATACGTGCCGCGTTCGTGCTCCTGAACGAGCGCCTGGTGCATGGATGAAAGCAAGGAGGCGTTCGTCCGATGGGCAACGAGGATGAATTCGCTCACGACCGGGTTGCTCTTTTGCGGCATGGCGCTGGAGCCGCCACGCGCCACATCGCTGCTCTCGCGCGCTTCGGTGATTTCCGATTGGGCGAGCAAAATCACATCCTGCGCCATCTTTGCCAGGGAGCCTGTGAGGAGTGACAGCCAGTTCGCAAGTTCAGCAAGGGCATCGCGCTGGGTATGCCAGGGCATCAGGGGGATCCCAAGTTCGAGTTCAGCAGAGAGGGCGTTCCGTACCGGGATGCCCGCTTTACCCAGCGCCGCCAGCGTCCCTGCCGCGCCGCCAAATTGCAGGACAAGGACACGCGGTTTCAGTTGGGAGAGCCGTTCGCAGTGACGGATAAGCGGCGCAAGCCACCCGGCAACTTTTAGTCCAAACGGTATGGGTAAAGCCTGCTGTGAGTGTGTGCGCCCCGCCATGAGGGTGTGACGATGCTGATCGGCGAGACGAGCAAGGGATTGAATTAAGTTTTTGAGTCCAGGTTCTAGGATAGCGATCGCGGCCCGAATTTGAAGGACGAGAGCGGTATCCATCACGTCCTGCGTGGTTGCGCCCCAATGAACGTAATCCGCTGTGTCATTCCCCACATGCGCCCGCAGTTGGCGGACAAGTTCGATAACGGGAAAACCCGCCCGTTCCGTGCCTGACCGGAGTCGGTCAAAATCCACAGAAAGTGTCCCCGCCTGAGAAGCAATCTGCTCTGCCGCGCCGGCCGGGATCACACCCAACTGTCCCTGCACCCGCGCGAGCGAGCCTTCCACTTCCAGCAGACCGCGAACGAATTGCTCGTCCGAGAAAATTTCGGCCATGGCAGAGCTGTTGAAAAGTGGGCCAAAAACGCGTGAGTCGGAGGGGGAAGCGGGCATGGTTATTCCAACTCGAAGAACACCGTTTCCTGTTCGCCTTGCATGTGAATGTCAAAGCGATAGACAGGAATCTCACCCTCCTCTTCCAATCGGGCGAGCAGGGTGAGGCGTCGTTCCTCGGGCACAGAGAGGAGAACGGGGTCGGTCGTGTTGGCGGGTTCATCTGCAAAGTAAATGCGGGTTTGCGCGTGCA